>JBAIWZ010000171.1:0-1692 GCA_037916955.1 Acutalibacteraceae bacterium
CGCTCCACCGGAACGGGGAGCTGCGCGGCTGCATCGGCACCTTTGCCGCGACGACGCCGAACGTGGCGCAGGAGATCATCCGCAATGCGATCGAGGCGGCGACGGGCGATCCGCGCTTCGATCCGCTCACGGCCGATGAACTGGCCGGGCTGGATATCTCGGTCGACGTGCTGACCCCGCCGGAACCGGCGGCTTCGAAAGCGGAACTTGACCCTTCCTGTTTTGGTTGTATAGTTAGTAGTGGAGGCCGGCGCGGGCTGCTCTTGCCCGACCTGCCGGGGGTCGAGACCGCCGACCAGCAGATCGCCATCTGCAAAGCCAAGGCGGGGATCAGCCAGCACGAACACATCGATCTGTATAAGTTTAAAGTAAGGAGATATCACTGAAATGGTTAAAGTCGGTATAGTCGGGGCGGGGGGGTACGCGGGGGCGACGCTGATCAATATTTTGCTGCGCCATCCGGAGGCCGAGATCGTCTGGCTGATGTCGGAGGACGCGCACAAGGGCAAACACATCCACGAGCTCTATCCGCACCTGACGGGGCAGCTCGAGCTTGCCTGTGAAACGCTGGCCTCGCTCGATAAGGAACTGCCCAAGGTTGACCTGGTCTTCCTGGCCCTGCCGCACGGCATCGCCATCAATTACGTGCCGAAGATCCTCGACGCCGGCAAGAAGGTCGTCGACCTGGGGGCGGACTACCGCTTTGCCGACAACGCCGTGTTCAAGAAGTGGTACGGGATCGAGCACACGACCGATAAATACCTGAAGCAGGCGGTCTTCGGTTCGCCCGAGCTCTACCGCGCCGAGATCAAGCGGACCAACCTGGTCGGCAACCCCGGCTGTTATCCGACCGCTTCGATCCTGGGGACCGCTCCGCTGGTCAAACTCGGCCTGGCCGAACTCGACTCGATCATCGTTGACGCCAAGTCGGGCGTCTCCGGCGCGGGACGGGGGGCTTCGCTCAAGACCCTTTACTGCGAGCGGAACGAGGGGATGGAGGCGTACGCCGTCACCACCCACCGCCACATGGGCGAGATCGAATACCAGCTGGGCCGGGTGGCCGGCAAGCAGATGAACGTCACGTTCGTGCCGCACCTGACGCCGATGACGCGCGGCATCCTGGCGACGATCTACGCCAAGGCCAAGAAAGGCGGGGAAGAGCTGACGGCACGCAAGCTGACACAGGTCTATAAAGACTTTTACAAAGGCGAGCCGTTCGTCCGGGTGCTTGATGAAGGCAAAGTGCCGAACACCAAGTATGTCGCCGGCACGAACTTCATCGACCTCTCGCTGCAATACAACGAGGCGACCGGGCGTATCATCGTCCTCTCGGCCATCGACAATCTGGTGAAAGGAGCGGCCGGCCAGGCGGTCCAGAACATGAACCTGGTCTGCGGTTTCCCGGAAACGACTGCCCTCCAGCAGTTAGCCGTCTATCCATGAGCATCACCGCACCGGAAGGCTTCACCGCGTCGGCCCTGGCCGCGGGCATTAAACAATCGGGCAAGCTCGACCTGACGCTGATCGTTTCGGAAGTCCCCGCCACGGTTGCCGGGACGTTCACGACCAACCAGTTCAAGGCGGCCCCGGTCCTCGTTTCGCAGAAGAACCTCAAGTCCGGCCTGTGCCAGGCGATCATCGCCAACGCCGGCAACGCCAACTGCGGCACCGGCAAGCAGGGGCTGGAAGACG
>JBAIWZ010000172.1:0-1577 GCA_037916955.1 Acutalibacteraceae bacterium
CCGACCTCCATGCGTTGCCAAAAGACGGGACGAGACGAAAAGACCGCTATGTCCACCATAGCGGCCCCTTCCCATATGCACAAGTCGTCTCCCCCGCCGGGACGCCTAGTAGTCCCGGAGCCTGGCGATGCCCGGATGCGTCTGGATCTTCTCGAGCGCCTTGGCCTCGATCTGCCGGATGCGCTCGCGGGTGACGTCGAACTCCTGGCCGACCTCTTCGAGCGTGTGGCCGACGCCGTCGACCAGGCCGAAGCGCATCTCCAGGATCTTCTGCTCGCGGGGAGACAGGTCCTTGATCACGTCGCGGACGTAGTCCTTGAGGAGCTGGAGCGCGGCCGCCCGGTCGGGGGCCACGTTCTTCACGTCCTCGACGAAGTCCACGAGCGTCGAATCCTCGTCGTCCTCGCCGACCGAGGTCTCGAGCGAGACGGTGTCCTGCGAGATCTGGATGATGTGTCGGACCTTGTCGATGTCCTCGCCCATCTCGGCGGCGATCTCCTCGGGCAGCGGCTCGCGGCCGAGGTCCTGGATCAGCTGGCGCTCGACCTGCTGGAAGCGGTTGATGGTCTCGACCATGTGCACCGGGATGCGGATGGTGCGCGACTGGTCGGCCAGCGCCCGGGTGATGGCCTGGCGGATCCACCAGGTGGCGTACGTCGAGAACTTGTAGCCCTTGCGATACTCGAACTTCTTGACGGCGCGGAACAGGCCGATGTTGCCCTCCTGGATCAGGTCGAGGAGCGACAGCGACTTGCCGACGAACTTCTTGGCGATGGACACGACCAGGCGGAGGTTGGCCTCGATCAGCCGCTTCTCGGCTTCCTTGTCGTTGCGCTCCTTGCGCTTGGCCAGCGCGACCTCTTCCTCGGCGGTCAGCAGCGGGATCTTGCCGATCTCGCGCAGGTACATCTGGATCGAGTCGGCGGAGATGTCGGTCAGGTCGAAGCGCTTCTTCTCTTTGGTCGACCGGATCTGGTTCAGCATGTTCTCGCGCTCCTCCTTGCGGCCGAGGATCCCTTCCTTCATCTCGATGATCTTGAGGCCGATGGCGTCGACCTTGTCGAGAAAAGCGTCGAACAGCGGGACGTATTCCTCGATGTCCGGGAACGTCTGCAGTATCTCGGTCTCGGTGATGAAACCGCGGGACTGGCCCTTGGCCAGCAGGTTGCTGATCGCTTCTTCGGTCGGCACGGGCGCCTTGACGCGGACCAGCTTCACCGGCTTCGGCGCGGCGCCCTTCTTCAGCGCCTTCTTGCCGGCGGCCTTGGCCGGCGCCTTCTTCGGCGGCTTCGCGGCCTTCTTCACGGCCGGCTTCTTCGCCTGGGCCTTCTTCGGCGGCTTCGCCTTCACCGCCTTCTTCGCGACAGGTTTCTTAGGCATATACGTACAAAACGACGCCCACCGGTCCGACCGGACCGGCTTGCATTCGACCCCCTAACGGGCCGAGGCGCCGCAGCGGCTACAAAATGAGTTCATTCACTTGTCTTCGGATCTCTTCGATCTGCGCGTCATCACCGGCCCGCTCGGCCTGGGCCATGGCGGCGGTGAGTTCGCGTTGACGGCGGCTGATGTGGAGT
>JBAIWZ010000173.1:0-2663 GCA_037916955.1 Acutalibacteraceae bacterium
GCTCGCGCAGCCTATCTGACGCCGGCGCGGCTGGCCAGCTCGTCGGTCAGGCCGCGGATCTCGGCGCAAAGCCGGCGGACGGCGGCGGCGTGTTCGGGCGGCGCCAGCTCGGCCAGTCGATCGAAGACCGGGAAGTACTTGTGCCGGGTTTCGCGGACCTGTTTGGCCCGGAACCCGGGTTTGATCTCCGGCAGGTCGAGCGACCGCAGGTTGTTGAGCCGGTCGCAGGCCTTGACCAGGAGGGGGCGCCAGCCGCCCAGCATCAGCCGGCCGACGTAGCCGCGCTTGGGCTTCTTGGACAGCAGGCGGACGATGCCGGCGACCTCGGGGCCGAAGCAGTGCTCCATCAGTTCCGGCGTCAGGTCGCGGGTGTCCTCGAGCGCGTCGTGGCAGAGGCAGGCAACGATCAGGTCAGGGTCGATCAGGCCGACCTCGTCGATGAGGATGAGCGCGGTGCCGCGCAGATGCTCGAAGTAGCGGAGCGGCTCGCCGTCCGGTCCGAGCTCGCGGCGCGTCTGCCAGCGATGACCGTACTTGGCCAGGTAATAGGCCAGCTCGATCTTGTGCAGCGCCGAAGGCGGCAGGAACGGCCGCAGCCTTCCGAAGAATGCCTTGCGATCTTCCTGCGACAGTTTTCTGCGGGACATGACGCTCCTCCGCGTTCCATTCCGTAATAAAGAGCTTTGCCCGCATCTTACACCGCGCGGCCCGCGGCGCAAGGAGCAAACCCGCCCGTTAAAAAAAGAACCGGAAGGACCGGTTCATTTCCGCAGCTCGTCGGGCAAGGCGGCCCGGCCGGGCAGCCGGAAGGCGACGATGGCGGCCGCCGGCGCCGACGCGGCGGCGAGCGCGGCGTTCAGGATGGGCGGGGCGAAGAAGCAGGCGCCGGCCAGGACGATGGTCTGCAGGCAGATCAGCGGCATCGCCCGGCGGGCGAAAGCGGCGAGCCGTTCGTCGGTCGACGATTCCGCCGCGGCCAGGCAGCCCATGGCCGAAAAGGCGTTGGAGACCGCGCAGACGCCGGTCAGCGAGACGATGGCGAAGACGGCAACCGTGTGCGCCCAGGCGAACTGCGGCTGGAGCCAGGCGGCCAGCCAGTTCATCAGCGCCGAGTTCAGGCAGCAGGCGCCCAGTTCGGCCAGGAGCACGATCAACAGGAGCTTCAGCGGATTCGGCTCGTCGGTTCGCGGACGGCGGACGCTCATGCCGGCCTCCTTTAAGGAACTGGCCGAACCTTAACCGAAGCGGCGGGCGCGGGCAAGGCCGGGCCGCCGGCCGTCGGCCCGTTGCCATTTCCGCGGCCGGGACATAGAATATCGGTCATATGCTGGAGCAGCTGACCCGGGCCATCGTCGACAACATCGCCGCCTTCGGCTATGCCGCGGTGGTGGTGCTGATGGGTATCGAATCGGCCAACATCCCCGTTCCCAGCGAGATCGTCCTGCCGTTCGCCGGTTTTCTGGTCGCCCAGGGCCGGTTGAATTTCCACGGCGCGGCCCTGGCCGGCGCCTTCGGCTGCCTCTGGGGGTCGCTCCTGTCCTACTGGATCGGACGGCGTTTCGGCCGGCCGTTCCTGCAGAAGCACGGCCGGCGGTTCCTGATCGGCCCGCGGCAGATCGCCCAGGGCGACCGGATGTTCGCCGCCTACGGCAACGCCGCCGCTTTCGTGTCGCGGCTGCTGCCGGTGGTCAGGACCTTCATTTCCCTCGTCGCCGGCATCTGGAAGGTCCGGCTGCTGCCCTTCGCCGTACTGACCTTCCTCGGCTCGCTCATCTGGTCGTATCTGCTGGTCTACGTCGGCTTCGTGCTCGGCGACCACTGGGAAACCCTGCGGCCGCTCTGGCACAAATTCGACGCGGCGATCGTGGTGGCGGCCGCGGCCGCGGTCGGCCTCGGCGTCTGGCATCATTGGCGGTCGGCGGCGGCTTCGCCGGCCGGCAGGCAGGCGGCCGAAGTCCCGGCCGTATCCGGGGAAGCCGGCCCCGACGAGCCCAAAAATTAGCCCGCCGGACGGCGGGCTTTTTCTGGTCAGACCGCCCGGATGCTATAATCAGGCATATGGCTGAAGTTCGACACCGGATCCCCCGCAACGTCGTCATCGTGGCCTTCGTGGCCCTGGCTTCAGGTTTCGGCCAGGACCTGGTGGCTTCGGTCCTGCCCGGCTACCTCGTTCTCATGGGCCTGGCCCGGGCCGAGATCGGCTTGATCGACGGCCTGCTTCAGGGCATGACCAATCTCTTCCGGCTGGTGTCCGGCATTTTTTCCGACCGTTTCCGCAACCGCAAAGGCTTCATCTTCCTGGGCTATCTGCTGTCCTCGGTCTCGCGGCCGCTGATCGCCCTGGCGTCGACCGCCTGGCCGGTGGCCGGACTCCGCGCCGTCGACGGCATCGGCAAAGGGATGAAGGACGCGCCGCGCGACGCCCTGATCGCCGATTCGGTCAGGGGGCGGGACAGCGGACGGCTGTTCGGTTTCCATCGCCTGATCGACACGACCGGTTCGGTCCTGGGCCCGCTCGTCGCCGCCGGCCTGCTGATCCTGATCGGCGCCTCCGCCGGCACCTACCGGCTGATCTTCGCCCTGGCCGCCGTGCCCGGACTCATCGCCCTGGGCCTGATCTGGCTGGGCGTCCGCGAACCGGAGCGTTCGGTCGCCGCGCCGGC
>JBAIWZ010000174.1:0-6727 GCA_037916955.1 Acutalibacteraceae bacterium
TCAAGGCTCCTGTCGCCGGCGTCGCCATGGGCATCGCCACCGACAAGAACGGCAACTACAAGATCCTGACCGACCTGATCGACCTCGAGGACGGCGACGGCGGCATGGACTTCAAGATCGGCGGCACGCGCCAGGGCATCAACACCATCCAGCTCGACACCAAGACCAAGGGCCTGAGCCCGGAGATCGTCGAAAAGACGCTCAACCAAGGCAAGGAAGGCCGCATGAAAGTGCTCGACGTCCTGGCTTCGGCCATCGCCGCGCCGCGGCCGGACCTCTCGCCGTACGCCCCGCGCATCGTCAGCTTCAAGATCGATCCTGAACGGATCCGCGACGTCATCGGCCCCGGCGGCAAGACCATCAACGCCATCATCGACGAGACCGGCGTCAGCATCGATGTCGAGAACGACGGCGTGGTGACGGTCTGCTCGGCCAACAAGGCCCAGCTCGACAAGGCCGTCCAGTGGATCAAGAGCCTGACCCGCGAGGTCGAGGTCGGCGAGCTCTTCAAGGAAGGCAAGGTCACCCGCATCATGGACTTCGGCGCCTTCGTCGAGGTGCTCCCGAACCAGGAAGGCCTGGTCCACGTGACCGAGCTCGCGCCCTACTACGTCAACAAAGTGACCGACGTCGTGAAGATCGGCGACGTCATCCCGGTCAAGGTCATCAAGATCGATGAACTCGGCCGCATCAACCTCTCGCTCAAGCAGGCCAAGCAGGCCTTGGGCGAGGAACAAAAGCCGCCGGAGGGCTATCAGGCCCGTCCGCCGCAGCGGTCCGGCGGTTTCGACCGCGGCGGCCGCGGGGGCGGCTTCCGGTCGTAGAACGATAATGACGACAGCCAGCGCGTTCGCAACCAGAACGGCCAAGCGGGGTGACGGGATTATTCCCGTCACCCTCTTGTGCTTGCTGGCCGCCGCTGCCGCCGTCTGCGTCGTCGTCCTGACGGACGTTTTCGTCGGCAGCCGCGACACGCTGGCCGGATACGTGCCGATCGACGCCGCCGTCTACTATCACGCCGAGCGCGGCGCGGCCGGCGAACCCGCGGCCTCGCCGGCGGTCCTGCCGGCCGGCTTCGACGCCGACGAGATCGGCGTCTTCGCGGTCGCCGCCGCCGACGGCAAGTCGCTGGATCACGGCGCGCTCGTCGCCTGGCGCTGGCCGAGGCGCCCGACCGCCGATGAGGCGGCGCGGCTCGCCGGCCCGGGTGCGGTCAGACTCGACTCCCGCACCTATCTCCTGGCCGACGACGCGGCCGTCGGCAACGTGACCCGTTCGTTCGGCTCGGCCGATTCGCTGGCCGCCGATCCGGCAGCGGCGAAAATACTGGCCGCCGCGCGCGGCCTGTCCCGGACGCAATTCTATTTCAATCCCGTGGCGCTCCCCTCCGCCGCCCTGGACAAGTCGGATCGCTGGCTGAAGAACGGCGAATCTTTCGCCGCGTCGCTCCATCTGGCGGACGGACGCCTCCTGTCGGCGGCCGTTCCCCGCGCGCTGGCCGACCGCCTGCCTCGCTTGGGTCTGGCGCTGGCCGCCGGATCGTCCCCGGCGCTGCGGCCCCGTCCGGCAGCCGCCGCCGTCTTCGCCGGCGACCGGCCCGGCTTCGCCGCCGGCGCGGTCCTCCTGGGCCGCGTGCAGCAGGCCGCGGTCTCGCTCGGGTTGAAGCCCGACAGCCGCCTGGCCTCGGCCGAACAGGCCCTGGATCCGCTCCTTCGATCGACGCTGACCATGACCCTCTGGTCCGGCCAGGCGGGCACGGTCGAGTTCCTGGCCGAGTACCCCAAGGTCTCGCCCCGGATCATCGAACTCGCCCTGGCGTCGTATTTCAGCGCCTCTCTGCCCGATCGCCAGCGCGTTTCCATGCCCGACGGCGATTCCTATGATGAATTCCGATTCAATCCGGACAAGTTTTCTTTCGTCCCGCAGGGCAGCGGAGATGGGGCCACTATCTCGGACAAGGAGACCGGAGTCGGCTTGACCGTTAAAGGTGACGGCCGGGGCGGCAGTCTGGTAGCCTCGTCTCCGGCGGCCATGACCAGGAGGATCTCGGATGCACCGGCGGTACAGTCTAATTTCTGCCTGAAAACTCCCGGTCAGAAACTGATTATCGGACGTGAGCTTATCTCAAAATGGCTTAAGCTCATCCCCGAACTCCAGATTATCGGCCTGGATAAGCTGGAAACCTTATATTTTACGCAAAAAACGGACGGAATCTTGATAACATGTGGATAAGGTTGTGAGTATGTGGATAATAGTGTTCTAACAGAACACTTTTTTTATTCACTTAATGAAAAAAGTAATCCCCACGTAGAAGTATTTTGGCTGAGTATCGCTCAATATTTCGACTATTGACCAGGTTGACCAGGCCTAAAATCAATGGTATACTGAAAACGTAATCAAGTTCCTTACATCCAGGAGAGAAGTCATCCCAAGCGCGGCGCTTGGAGTAATTTCCCTCTTCTTTACTAATCCTTCGCCAAGTTGCTGAAATAAAAATAAAATTTCAAAAACACGGCGTTGGTATCCCTCGCCTTACCCTTGAGGGTTAATACCGTGGATAGGTAGAGAAGGACAGATCCTTTATCTGATGAAACGCGATTGTCAGTGCGGGCGCGATGCTCGTCCTCAGGTCCTGAGGCCGGACATTGCGCCCGTCACCGGCACGCATCATCAGACCTTTCGGCGCAAGTGAGCCTTGTAATCTACCTACATCGGGCAAAAACTTCTTGCGCCGATTTTTTTTGCGAAAACCGCTGAGATTTGCCTTTTTTAGCCTCGGCCTGTACACTGTCGAAATACTAGGCATACCAACCTGCAATTCAGACGATCTATGAATCAAGCGTTCATCAAGGAAATGGAAGCCCGGCTTACCGAGGAGAAGGATCGGCTCGCCAAGGAACTCAAGGAATTCGCCGACCAGAATCCCAAGAACGTCGAGGACTACGACGCCAAGTTCCCGAACATGGGCGACAAGGAGGACGAGAACGCGGAAGAGGTGGACACTTACAGCACCAACCTGACGCTCGAGCGCACGCTGGAGTCCAATCTGCGCGACGTCGAAAAGGCTCTGGACCGGATCAAGGGCGGGAACTATGGCATCTGCAAGTACTGCGGCAAGGAGATCGACGAGACACGGCTCCGCGCCCGTCCGGCCTCGAGCTCCTGCGTCGAGTGCAAGAAATCCTTCACCCAGGAAATGTAACGGCGGGGCCGTCGCATCAATGGACCGTCCCAATTCCCCGTACCATTACCGGCTGCCCGCGCTCTACGCCGCGGCAGTCGGTTTGTTTTTCTGCGACCGGGTGCTCAAAGGCATCGCGGTGCGGATGACGCCGGCCGCGGCCGACGGGCGCTGGGCGATCTTCACGCCTTTCCTGAACCAGGGCATCGCCTTCAGCCTGCCGCTGCCGGACGCGGTGTTCTGGCCGCTGGCGGCCGCCGCCCTGGGCGTCCTGGTCTGGCTGTTCATCGGTTTCGCCCGGCGCGGCCGCGGCGAACTTGCGGCCCTGGTCTTCATGATCCTGCTGGGCGCCGGCTCGAACCTGGCCGACCGGCTCGCTTACGGGGCTACCGTGGACTATCTGCTGTTCTTCGGCCGGTCGGCGGTCAACATCGCCGACGGCATGATCATCGCCGGCGCGGCCGCGGCCTACCTGTACGGCCGGGCCAGGATCAGGCCGACGGACTGAGCGGTCTGGCAAGAAGAAGCGGCTCCATGAAGCGCCTCCGGGACGCTTTTTTGCACTTTGGAAAAACGCGGCGCAAATAAGGCCGGAATGCCCCTCCATCTCCCCAAAAGGGACAGTCCCTTTTGGGGAGATGCCTTCGCATCTCTCTTCAGCACTCCGGCAATGCCTGAATGCCCGCTTCTCACGCCATTGACTTTTCGCCTTCGTTGCACCAATCTTCGGACGTCCGTTCCTCCAGAAAAAGGAGTCTTCCATGGACATCCGTTCTTTGTCCGCCAAAGTTTTCCGCGGTCTGCTCATCTACTTGGGCGCCTGTCTGCTGTTCTTCGGCGCGCTGGCTATCTGGCCGGTCATCGGTGTCCGGATCCCGAGCTTTTACCTGTTCGGCGTTCCGAACTACGGCCAGGGACTGGTCGCCGGCGCGGTCGTAGCTTTGGTCTTCGGCCTGATCAAGCGTCCGCGCTTCGGCAACAGGATCACCTGGGCCGTCGCGCTGACCTTCGCCCTGGTCGTCGCCTGGCTCACGCCTGCCCCGCCGGATTACCCGGGGAGCATCCTGCCTCAGGTACTGATCGTCGCTTTCTGGGGACCCTTCCTCGGAGGGATCGCCGGTTCGGTGGCGTCCTGGCTCATCGGGCTGGTCGTCTCGCGCGCCGCGAAGAAATCGGCGGACAAGTAAGCCCGAGCGATCCGTTTCTCGCCCCGCATGCGGGGCTTTTTTATTACGTCAGTTCGTGCGCCAGTACCGGGAGGCGCAGATGCTGCCGCTTGGTCTCGCCGGGCAGGCGGTTCAGCTTGCGCCAGGGCACGTCGCCGCGGTCGAGGACGTGCTGCGGCGTCCGGTGCGCCGCGGCCGCCGCCGCCGAGAAGACGCAGTGTTTGCCGTTGGCCGCGTCCAGTTCGTCGATCGCGCGATAGAGCCGTTCCATCTTTTCGATCTTCACCGCCGGCTCGAACAGGGACAACTGGCGGGCGCCGGCCGGTTCGAGCCCGGTCAGGATGACGCCGGTCGAACGATAGGGGACGCCGCGGCGATAGACGCGGTCGAACATCGAACGCAGCAGTCCGCAGATCTCGATCGGGTAAGCCGTCGGACGGGTCAGCTCGGCCTCCAGGCCGGCGCTCTCGAAATCCTGGCGCCGCAGGTAGACGACCAGGCCGCGGGCGACGAGCGAGTGCCGCCGGGCCTTGATGCAGGCGTTCTCCAGGTTCTTGGACAGCTGGGCGTAGACGTACTCGCGGTCGGCCGACGCCGGCGTGAAGGTCCGGGTCTTGCTGATGGTCGCGTATTCCTCCTTGGCCGCGGTCGTCACCGGAAAGACCGACTGGCCGTTCAGCTCCTCCCAGATCTCGACCTGCGGCTTGGCGTAACGGGCGGCGACGAGATCGGCGTTCTGCAGGGCGAAGTCCAGGGCCGTCCTGATGCCGAACTTCTGGCAGTAGGCCGTGGTCGCCGGGCCGATGCCCCAGACCTTCTCGACCGGCGTGGCGGCCAGGAACTTGTGGATCTCGCGGCCGGGGATCGGCGTGAACCCGTCCGGCTTCTTGAACTTGGAACCGATCTTGGCCAGGACCTTGGACAGGCTCAGGCCGACCGAGACGGTCAGGCCGAGTTCCGTCTGGACCGCCGCCTTCATACGCCGGGCGATCTCCTCGTAGGAGCAGTGGAACGGCCGGCGCAGGCCGGTCAGGTCGGCGAAGCCCTCGTCGATGGAATATTCCTCGACCATCGGCGTGAACCGCCGCATGATGGCGAACATCCGCTCGGAGAAGAGGCTGTAGGTCTCGTAATCGGAGGGGACGATGATCGCGTCCGGGATGATCTTCCGGACCTCCCAGAGCGGCGTGCCGCGGCTGACGCCCTTGGCCTTGGCCTCGTAGCTGGCCGCGGCCACGATGCCGCGCTCCTTGCCGGTGATGACGGCCCGGCCGCGGTATTCCGGATGCATGGCCTGCTCGCAGGACGCGAAAAAGGCGTCGCCGTCCAGGTGGAGGATGGCGCGAGGCCAGGAGCGGATCATGAGCGGGCCTGCGGGCATGCGATTGGAAATTCCGAGTTTGGAAGCGCTGGAGTACTGGCGCGCCGTAGCCGAATTTATTCAGAACTCCGGTACTCCCCGGCTCCAGCGCTTTGGCGATGGACCGCCGGGGGTTGACAAAACGGCTAATTTAAGCTATATTCACCGGTCCGGAAAGATCCGGCACTCCAGACGTCCTACCACCCACCGGGAGACATGATGGTGATCAATCCGCTGTTCTTTGCCGCCTCTCTGTACAAGAAGCTTGCCGCAGCCGAAGCCGGCGTCCGCGAACAGGTCAAAGCCTTCCTGCGGGCGATCCCGACGACCGGCGCGATCCCGCTGGGTGTGCGCCGCGATGCCGCCGGCAACCTCGAGTACTGCTGGCTGGTCTACGACCGCCACCTGATCAGCCCGGCCGACCTGGACCGCCACTTGCGGGACCACACCCCGCCCGGCCTGAAACAGGTCGTCCTGTACCTCTGACCGGACAACCTCATGCCCCGACCGCCGCGCGGCCGGGGCTTTTCTTATATTCAGTATTTCCTGACCACGGCCGTGACCACGCCGGCGATGCGCAGCTCATCACGCGGCACGATCGGCTGATACTTCTTGTTGGCCGGCCGCAGCGTCACCGCGGCGCCGTGTTTCTCGAAATATTTGATCGTCCATTCCTTGTCGACCTCGGCCACTACGATGTCGCCGCTCCGCGCCTGGCGGCCGCGCGTCAGGATGACCGTGTCGCCGGGCATGATGCCGGCCTCGATCATCGAGTCGCCGGAGACCCGGAGCAGGAAACTGGCCTCCTTGTTCTCGATCAGCCAGTCGTCGAGCGACAGCGTATCGGCGGCTTCCTCCTCGGCCGGCGATGGCCAGCCGGCCTCGACCGTGCCCAGCACCTTGAGCGGCAGGAAGGCCCGGCCGGGCGCCAGGCGGCCGACGGAGTCGCGGGAGATCACCCCGTCGGCCACCCAGCGATCGACCAGGTACTTGGCGGCATTGCGGGAACGGAAACCCATT
>JBAIWZ010000175.1:0-2584 GCA_037916955.1 Acutalibacteraceae bacterium
ACTCCAAGGAATACGCGGCCAGCCTGGGCCTCGACTGGAAGAAGGTCTACACGGAAATGCTCGACGACCTGGGCGTCAGGCTGGTCCGCCTCCCGGCCTACTGGGACGAGATCGAACCGCAGCCCGGCAAGTTCGATTTTTCCGACGTCGACTGGCAGGTGGCCGAGGCGTCCAAACGCGGCGCCAAGGTCGTCCTGGCCGTGGGCATGAAGCTGCCGCGCTGGCCGGAATGCCACGCGCCGGCCTGGACGAACGGCCTGGGCCTGGACGAGATCCGCCGCCGCGAACTGGTCATGGTCGAGGCCGCGGTCAGGCACTTCCGCGGCGACCGGTCCATCGTCGACTGGCAGATCGAGAACGAGCCGCTGTTCCAGTTCGGCGAGGATTGTCCGAAGCTCACGCCCGCCTTCCTCGGCAGCGAGGTCGCCGCGGTGAAGAAGCTGGACGACCGCCCGGTCATCCTGCAGGACGCCGGGGAATTCTCGACCTGGCAGCCGACGTCCCGCCTGGCCGACACGCTCGGCGTCAGCCTATACCGCGTCGTCTGGGACAAACACTTCGGCTACGTCCGCTGGCCCGGTCTGGCGTCGGCCTACCAGCTGCGGGCGGCGCTGGCGATGCGCCACGTCGACCGCGTCATCATCACCGAACTGCAGGCCGAACCCTGGGTCACCAAGGCGATCACCGACGTTCCGCTCCAGGAACAGCTGGCCCAGATGAATCCCGACCAGCTGCGCAGCAACGTGAAATTCGCCGAGCGGATCGGATTTCCCGAGGCCTATTTCTGGGGCGTCGAGTGGTGGTATTGGATCAAACAGCAGGGTCATCCCGAGATGTGGGAGACGGCCAAGAAACTGATCGGCGGGCCGAGCCGCGTCGCCGCCGCCGGGCGGACGGACCTCTGAATCCGAACGGTTCCGGAGAGGGGCGGGGCGGACGGCGGCCGGACGGCCGCTTTTTGAATCTTGAATATTCGGCGGCGGCTTGCTAAGACGAGCCTGCCCTTTGAAACGGATATTTCGCCTCAAGAAGGAGGAGAAGTCATGGTCGACGTCCAGGAGCTGTACGCCAAGCTGGCGGGTAAACTCGCGGAGATCTCCCATTTGCGCGCGGCTTCGGCCGCCCTCGAATGGGACACGGAAGTGATGATGCCGGAGGCCGGATCGGATCACCGGTCCAGGATCATGGCCTACCTGTCCGGCGCGGCCCACGACCTGTCGGTTTCGACCGAGTTCGCCGACATCGTCTGCCGGCTCAAGTGGGAGCTGGGACGCGGCCTCCTGAGCGACGTCCAGGAGGCCAACGTGCGGCAGGCGCTGAAGTCCTACGAGCGCGAGCGCCGCCTGCCCGGAGAGCTGGTACGGGAGACGGCCGAGGTCTGCTCGGCCTCGCACCACGTCTGGATGCAGGCCCGCAAGGACTCCGACTTCGGCAAGTTCCTGCCGAACCTGGAGCGCATCGTCGCCCTGAAGCGCGAGGAGGCGCGGCTGGTCGGATCGGCCGGCTCGCCCTACGACGCCCTGCTCGACTCGTTCGAGCCCGGCGCCACGGCCGCCTCGGTCGCCGCCATCCTCGACCCCCTGCGCGCCTTCCTGGAGCCGTTCGTCCGGCGCATCGTCGCTTCGCCGCACCAGACCGATCCGGCCGCGGCCCGCGTCGCCGCGCCCAGGGACCTGCAGGCCCGCCTCTGCCGGCTGGCCGCCGAGACCATCGGTTTCGACTTCCGCGCCGGCCGGCTGGACGTCAGCGCACACCCGTTCACGAGCCGCCTGCATCCCGGCGACACGCGCATCACCACGCGCTATGACGAGTCCGACCTGCTCGAAGCCCTGACCGGCGTCATCCACGAGGCCGGCCACGGCATCTACGAGCAGGCCCTGACCGCCGCGGAATTCGGCGCGGCCGCCGGCGACGCGGCGTCGATGGGCCTCCACGAGTCGCAGTCGCGGCTCTGGGAGAACCTGGTCGGCCGCGGCCGTCCGTTCTGGGACTTCTTCCTGCCGGTGCTCCGCGCCAACGGACTGGCCGCCGGCGCCGATCCGGACGCTCTCTACCGCGGCGTCAACGCGGTCAGGCCGTCGCTCATCCGCGTCGAGGCCGACGAGGCCACCTACAACCTCCACATCTGCCTGCGTTTCGAGATCGAGCGCGAGCTGATCGAGGGGCGCCTGCAGGCGGCCGCCCTGCCCGGCGTCTGGAACGCCAGGATGAAGCAGTACCTGGGCATCGACGTGCCCGACGACGCCCGCGGCGTCCTGCAGGACGTGCACTGGTCCGCCGGGCTCTTCGGCTACTTCCCGAGCTACGCCCTCGGCAACCTCTACTCGGCCCAGCTCTACGAGGCCGCCAAGCGCGACCTGCCCGGGCTCGAGGACGGTTTCCGCCGCGGCGAGTTCGCGCCGCTGCGGGCGTGGCTCAACGAGCGCGTCCACCGCCGCGGAGCGACGCTCACGGCGCAGGAGATCGTCCGCCAGGCGACCGGCGCCGCGCCGGACGCGGCCTGCTTCATCTCCTATCTGGAGACGAAGTACGGCGAGATCTACCGGCTCTGATCCCCAAGGACCCGTCGCGGGTCCTTTTTTTA
>JBAIWZ010000176.1:0-5347 GCA_037916955.1 Acutalibacteraceae bacterium
TACTGGTCGATCGAGGCCCTGCTGGCCAAACCGCCGGTCGAACCGGCGTTCACCGCCCGGCTGGTGCGGCGCGGCGGCGAGACCCTCGACAAGTTCGCCATCCCGAGCGCCGCGGCCGCCGATGAGATCCTGGCGGCGCTCAAGGACGCCTCCTGGCGGATCGCTTCGGTCGACCGCAAGACCGTCTTCCGCAGCCCGCTGCCGCCGTTCACCACCTCCACCCTCCAGCAGGACGCCAACAACAAGCTGGGCTTTTCGGCCAAGCAGACGATGATGATCGCCCAGCAGCTCTACGAAGGCGTGGACATCGGCGCCAAAGGCCCGACCGGCCTCATCACCTACATGCGCACCGACTCGCTGAACCTGGCGGAGAAGTTCATCGCCGGCGCCCGCGACTACCTGCGCGAGCATTTCGGCGCCGACGCCGTGCCCGAGGACGGCCGCCGCTACAAGACCAAGTCGAAATCGGCCCAGGAGGCCCACGAGGCCATTCGTCCGACCGACCCGGCCCTTTCCCCCGACGACGTCGCGCCGCACCTCGACGACCACCAGCGCAAGCTCTACGAACTGATCTGGCGCCGGGCCATGGCCTCGCAGATGGCCGACGCCCAGCTGGCCACGACCAGCGCCGACATCGACGCGTCCGCCCGGAACGACGGCGGGACCGTCTTCACCTTCCGCGCCACCGGCACGACCGTGGTCAAGAAAGGCTTCCTGGACGTCTACGAGTCCGAGATCAAGGAAACGATGCTGCCGGAACTGGCCGAAAAGGACGAACTGGAGAACCGCTCGCTCACTCCCAAACAGCATTTCACCGAGCCGCCGCCTCGCTACACCGAGGCCTCGCTGGTCAAGACGCTCGAGGAGAACGGCATCGGCCGCCCCTCGACCTACGCGCCGACCATCACGACGGTCATCGACCGCGGCTACGTCAAGAAGGAGAACAAGAAGCTGGAGCCGACGGAGCTGGCCTTCCTGGTCAACGACCTGCTGGTCGCCCACTTCCCCGACATCGTCGACTACCAGTTCACCGCGCACATGGAGGACGACCTCGACGAGATCGCCGAGGGCCGCAAGGAGTGGGTGCCGGTCGTCCGCGAATTCTACGTTCCCTTCAAGAAGAACCTGACCGCCAAGGACGCCGAGATCTCGAAGAAGGACGTGGCCGAGGAGGCTACCGACGAGGTCTGCGAGAAGTGCGGCAAGCCGATGGTCGTGAAGTACGGCCGCTACGGCAAGTTCCTGGCCTGCTCCGGCTTTCCGGCCTGCCGCAATTCCAAGCCGCTGCCGGGCGCCGGCGGCAAACCGGGCGAGGCCGCCCCGGTCATCGACGAGAAGTGCCCGAAGTGCGGGGCGCCGATGATGCTGCGCCGGGGCCGCTTCGGCGAATTCATCAGCTGCTCCAACTATCCCGAATGCAAGACGACCAAGCCGCTCCTGAAGAAGATCGGCGTCAAATGCCCGAGCTGCAAAGAGGGCGACATGGTCGAGAAACGGACCAAGACCGGCAAGACCTTCTACGCCTGCTCCCGCTATCCGGAGTGCAAGTTCGCCCTCTGGTCGCGGCCGACCGGCGAGGCCTGCCCGACCTGCGGCTCGCCGCTGGTCTTCGCCAAGGCCGACACCGTCCGCTGCTCCAACAAGGAGTGCGGTTACGAGCGGCACACCGAAAAATAGCCGCGGCCGGCGGGCCGGCGGCACAACCCAGCCGAGATCGTCGAGAGGGCGGCGCCCGCCCTTTTCGGACAGGCCGAAATGGCCTTTAATTAAGTCGGGGCCCCGCGCCGGAATATGGAGATAAGCGCCGACAACCTGCTGAAGAAGATCAGCGCCTACAATCCCGGAGCCGACCTGGACATGGTCCGGCTGGCTTACGATTTCGCCGATGCCGCCCACGCCGGCCAGAAACGGGCCTCGGGCGAGTCCTACATCGTCCATTCGCTCCGCACCGCCGAGCACCTGGCGGACATGCGCCTGCCCAGCCCGATCGTGATCGCCGGCCTCCTGCACGACGTCCCCGAGGAGACCAAGGTCGGCCTCGACGACATCCGCAAGAACTTCGGCGACGACATCGCCTCGATGGTCGCCGGCATCACCAAGCTCGGCAAGATCAAGTACCGCGGCATCGACCGCTACGTCGAGAACCTGCGCAAGATGTTCGTGGCCATGGCCTCGGACGTCCGGGTCATCCTGATCAAGTTCGCCGACCGGATGCACAACCTGGAGACGCTCGACGCCCTGCCGCCGGAGAAGCGCCTGCGCATCGCCCTCGAATCGCTGGAGATCTACGCGCCGATCGCCAACCGGCTCGGCATGAACGAGATCAAGAGCCGGATCGAGGACCTGGCCTTCCGCTACGCCATGCCCGAGGAATACGAATGGGTCTCGGCGCTGGCCCAGTCGGCGGTAAAAGTGAAGAAGAGCTACACCGACAAGATCCGCAAGATCGTCGAGCATGACCTGCGCAAGGCCGCCGTGCCCCTGATCCGCATCGACGGCCGGGTCAAGCACCTCTACAGCCTCTACCGGAAGCTCCTGAAGCACGATCGCGACATAGTCCAGATCCACGACCTGATCGCCCTCCGCGTGATCGTGCCGCGGATCGCCGACTGCTACGCGGCGCTCGGCATCATCCATCAGAAGTGGAAGCCGCTGAAGGGCCGGATCAAGGACTACATCAGCGTCCCGAAGCCCAACGGCTACCGGTCGCTGCACACCACCGTCTTCTGCGAAGGCGGCGAGATCGTCGAGTTCCAGATCCGCACCGAGCAGATGCACGAGGAGGCCGAACGCGGCATCGCCGCGCACTGGCAGTACGACGAGGACGGCAAGCGCGCCTCGGCGGCGGTCCGCCGGCAGCTGGCCTGGGTCCAGGAGCTCGTCGACCGGCCGCACACCGCCGAGGGCGGCGACGGCTACCTCGATTCGCTCGAGACCTCGAAGATCGACGTCCTGCAGAACCGCATCTTCGTCTTCACGCCGCAGGGCGACGTGATCGACCTGCCCGAAGGCGCCACGCCGGTGGATTTCGCCTACGCCATCCACACCCAGATCGGCAACACCTGCGTCGGCTCGCGGGTGAACGACCAGATCGTCAGCCTGGACACGCGGCTGTCGTCCGGCGACCTCTGCGAGATCATCATCGACAAGAACCGCAAAGGGCCGAACCCCGACTGGCTGGCCTTCGTGAAGACCGGCTGCGCCCGCTCGCACATCAAGAGCAACGCCAAGTCCAAGATCGCCAAGTGGATCAAGGATACGACCGAGACCAATGCCGACCAGCCCGGCGGCCGTGAGACCCGCAAGACGGCCAGGCGCGACGACCGGTCCGGCCGGCGCTGATGTAATATCAAAAACCCGCGTCAGTGACGCGGGTTTTTAGTTCAAATTTCGGCCGGTCAGCGGCTCAAGGCTTTGACCAGGGTCTGATACTCCTCCTCAGAGAAGAAACTGATGTTGCCGCGGCCCTGGCCGGCCTTCTTGCGGATCTCGACGCGCTGACCGAGCTTGTTCCTGATCTGCTCCTCCACCGCGGCCACGGCCGGATCCTTGCGCCGGCGTCCGGTCGCCTTGCGGACCTGGGCCTCGACCTGACGGGTCGTGGCGCCCTGCTCCATCAGCTTGCGGAAATAGGCCAGCCGGCTGGCGTCGTCCTTGAAGCCGAGGATCGCCCGGGCGCTGCCGGCCGGGATGGTGCCGGCGGCGATGGCCTGCTGGACCTCGTCGGGCAGATCAAGCAGACGGACGGTGTTGGCCACGGTCGATCTCCCCTTCCCGACCTTCTGGGCGACCGCTTCCTGGGTCAGATTGAAGTCGGAAGCCAGCTTGGCGTAGGCGCGGGCCTCCTCGATCGGATTCAGGTCCTCGCGCTGGATGTTCTCGATGAGGGCGAGGAGCAGCTTGTCGCGGCTGTCGCCGGCGCTGCGCAGGACGGCCGGCACGGTCTTGAGGCCCAGGAGCCGGGCCGCCCGCAGGCGGCGTTCGCCGGCGATCAGCTCGTAGCCGCCTGCCGGGCGACGGGTCAGGACGAGCGGCTGGATGATGCCGTGTTCGCGGATGGAATTGGTCAGGTCCTCAAGTTCGTGGTGGCGGAACGCGGTGCGCGGCTGCTGGGGATTGACCGCGATCTCGGCCAGCGGGACGTTGAGGACCCCGGTCTCGGCGGGCGCCGGACGGACGGCGACGGCCGTCGAAGCGGCGGCCGGAACTCCGGCCTGTTTCTGCGGGATAAGAGAGCCCAGGCCGCGGCCGAGGCCGGAAAATTTGGTGGCCATAATCAGATGGCGGTTTCGAGATCGAGGATCTCCCGCGCCAGCCGCTCGTAAGCCTTGGCGCCCTTGGACCACGGGTCGTAATGGGCGATCGGCTTGCCGTAGCTCGGCGCCTCGGCCAGGCGCACGTTGCGCGGGATGACCGAACGGAAGATCTTGTTGGGGAAGAATTTGTAGAGTTCGCCCATGACGTCCTCGGACAGCCGGTTGCGTCCGTCGAACATGGTCAGGACCGCGCCCATGATCTCGAGGTCGTTGCGCAGGCCTTCCTTGACGAGGGTGATCGTCTGAAGCAGCTGGCTCAGGCCCTCGAGCGCGTAGTACTCGGCCTGGACCGGGATCAGCACGCGGTCGGCCGCGGTCAGGCCGTTGACGGTCAGGAGGCCGAGCGACGGCGGACAGTCGATGATGACGTAATCGTAATGATTGCGGACCTCGAGCAGGGCGTCGGTCAGACGGTATTCGCGGCGCTCCAGGCCGACGAGTTCGACCGTGGCGCCGGCCAGCGCGGACGTCGACGGCGCCAGTTTCAGACCGTCGACCTTGGTGGGAATAATGACGTCCTTGAGCGGCACCGAGCCGATGATCGCCTCGTACAGGCCCTTCTCCAGCGACCGATGATCGATGCCGAGTCCGGAAGTCGCGTTGGACTGCGGGTCGAGGTCGACGAGCAGGACGAAGCGGCCCTGCAGCGCCAAATACGCCGCCAAGTTCACGGCGGTCGTGGTCTTGCCTACTCCGCCTTTCTGGTTGACCACGGAGATGACGTAGGCCATAACGCCAGTTACTTTACAGTCAAACGGGCATTTTGACAATAAGACATTTTGAAGATAGTATGAGCATCACGGCTCCCCGGAAATGCCGCTCAATGGGGCGGATTTATGGAGATTTCATAAGCCTGCAGAACGAGGAAATAAAATAATAAAAATCCTTCAGTGAACTGCAGTCGCATCGCGTTGCGATGCGAAGGCGAGCGGCCCTTGCGCGTCAGCAGGGGCGAGCGAGCAACCGAGTGAGCCCCTGCGCCAGCGCAAGGGGCAAGCGAGCCGCCGCAGTGGCGAAATGGCATACGCACG
>JBAIWZ010000177.1:0-4783 GCA_037916955.1 Acutalibacteraceae bacterium
CAGCCGTAGTAGGTGGTCTGAGAGGCGCCGCTGGCGTCGGTGACGACCTTGAAGTCGCCGGCGTCCAGGCCTTCGCCGAGCTTCGGCGACGCCAGATAGAACGCGGGCCAGACCTTGGCGCATTGGCCGGAGCAGGCGCTCTGGCCGGCGATGTCGTTGGCGAAAATATAAAGGGCGCGGCCGGTGTCGTCGGCCAGGTAGGAACCGAGCTTGGGGTCGGTGCGGAGGACGACCATGGTGGCCGCCGGGGCCGGAGCCTGGGCGGGAGCCGTTTGAGGCTGAACGGCGGTCGGAGCTTCGGCCGAGGGGGCCGGAACGGGCTGAACGGCTGCGGGGGACGAAGCCGGCGCGACCGGCGCGGCAGCCGGTTTGGGCATCAGGTACCACCAGCCGCCCACGGCCGCAATGGCGACGATCACGACGACCGCCACCCAGATATATTTATTCTTCATAGGCACGCCTAAAAAGTTATTTAATTACGCCTATTAATTGCTCTAATTATACCACTAATGCGGCCGACGGCCCACGGCCGGCGGACATCAAAAGAGCGGGCTCGCGCCCGCTCTTTTCCGTTGTCTTACTTTCTCGTCTTGCCTTCCTTGATCAGCTCGGCCACGTTCGGCGGCACGGGCTCGTAGCTGGAGAACTCCATCGAGGAGGAGGCCCGGCCCTGGGTCATCGACCGCAGCTGGGTGACGTAGCCGAACATCTCGGCCAGCGGCACGTAGGCATCGATGATCTTGACGTTGGCCCGGTCGCGCATCTCCTTGATGTGGCCGCGCTTGGAGCTGATGTCGCCGATGACGTCGCCCATGAACTGCTCGGGGGTGATGACCTCGATCTTCATGATCGGTTCGAGCATGATCGGGCCGGCCTTCTTGCAGGCCTCCTGGAAGCCCATCGAGCCGGCGATCTTGAAGGCGACCTCGCTCGAGTCGACCTCGTGGTAGGTGCCGTCGTAGACGGTGGCGACCACGTCGACCAGCTGGTAGCCGGCGACGACGCCGCGGTCGAGCGCCTCCTTGATGCCCTTCTGGATGGCCGGGATGAACTCGCGCGGGATGACGCCGCCCTTGATCTCGTCGACGAACTCGAAGCCCTCGCCGCGCAGCTTCGGCGCGACGCGGATCCAGCAGTGGCCGTACTGGCCGCGGCCGCCGGACTGCTTGATGTACTTGCCTTCGCCTTCGGCCTCGCGGGTGATGGTCTCGCGGTAGGCGACCTGCGGGCGGCCGACGTTGCACTCGAC
Organism: Acutalibacteraceae bacterium; assembly: GCA_037916955.1. Classification (GTDB taxonomy): domain Bacteria; phylum Patescibacteriota; class Patescibacteriia; order SG8-24; family SG8-24; genus JBAIWZ01. The sequence continues at coordinate 1,250 of JBAIWZ010000177.1, forward strand.
GTGGAACTCGCGCTTCATGCGATCGACGATGATGTCGAGGTGAAGCTCGCCCATGCCTTCGATGATGGTCTGGGCGGTCTCTTCGTCGGTGTGGACGCGGAAGGTCGGGTCCTCTTCGGCCAGCTTCTGCAGGGCGATGCCCATCTTTTCCTGGTCGGCCTTGGTCTTCGGCTCGACGGCCAGCGAGATGACCGGCGTCGGGAAGGTGATGTGCTCGAGCTGGACCGGATCGTTCTCGTCGCAGAGGGTGTCGCCGGTGAAGGTGTTCTTCAGGCCGACGGCGGCGGCGATGTCGCCGGCCATCACCTCGTCGACGTCCTCGCGGGAGTTGGCGTGCAGGCGGACGATGCGGCTGACGCGCTCGCGATCGCCGCTAGTGGTGTTCAGGACGTAGGAACCGGCCTTGAGGGTTCCGGAATAAACGCGGAAGAAAGCCAATTTACCGACGAACGGGTCGGCGGCGATCTTGAAAGCCAGGGCGGCGAACGGCGCCTTGTCGTCGGCGGGACGCTCGACGACGGAGTCAGGGTCGTCGACCTTGGTCGCTTTGGTCGGCGGGACGTCGGACGGCGCCGGCAGGTAGTCGTTGACGGCGTCGAGGACGAACTGGATGCCTTTGTTCTTCAGGGCGCTGCCGCAGAGGACGGGGACGATCTTGAAGCCGATGACGGCCTTGCGCATGACGGGCTTCAGTTCCGCGACGCTGATCTCCTGGCCGGCCAGGTATTTCTCCATCAGCTTCTCGTCGTTCTCGACCACGGCCTCGACCAGCTTGGCCCGGTAGGACTCGGCCTTCTCCTTCAGGTCGGCGGGCACGTCGGTCTCCTCGATCTCCTTGCCCAGGTCGTCCTTGTAGATGAAGGCGCGGCGGTTGAGGATGTCGACGATGCCGACGAAGTTCTCCTCGGTGCCGATCGGCAGGTAGAGCGGGTAGGCGTTCTTGGTCAGCCGGTCGTGGATCGACTGGAGGTCGGCGTAGAAATCGGCGCCCATCCGGTCGAGCTTGTTGATGAAGCAGAGGCGCGGGACGCTGTAGTCGTCGGCGTAGTGCCAGTTGGTCTCGGACTGCGGCTCGACGCCGGCGACGCCGTCGAAGACGACGACCGCGCCGTCCAGTACGCGCAGCGATCGCTTGACCTCGACGGTGAAGTCGATGTGCCCGGGGGTGTCGATCAGGTTGATCTGGTGGTCCTTCCAGAAACAGGTCGTGGCGGCGGCGGTGATGGTGATGCCGCGCTCGCGCTCCTGCTCCATCCAGTCCATGGTGGCCTCTCCCTCGTGGACCTCGCCGATCTTGTGCTTCTTGCCGGTGTAGAAGAGCACGCGTTCGGAGAACGTGGTCTTGCCGGCGTCGATGTGGGCGATGATGCCGATGTTGCGGACCATCTCGAGCGGGAATTGTCTGGGCATAATGGTTATTCCGCGGTTCTTAGCGCGCAAAGACGCCCGGAGGCGTCTTGCGGCAGGCGAACCTGCGTCTAGATGATCATCGGGCAAAGTGGGCGAAGGCGCGGTTCGCCTCGGCCATGCGATGGACGTCCATCTTCTTCTTGATGGCCTCGCCCTCGTTGTTCGCCGCGGAGACGAGTTCGTCGGCCAGTTTGACGGCCATCGGCCGGCCCTTCTTGGACTCGGCCGCGGCGATCAGCCAGCGGAAGGCCAGGGACAGGCGGCGCTCGCCGCGGACCGGGATCGGGATCTGGTAGTTGGCGCCGCCGACGCGCTTGGACTTGACCTCGACGGCCGGCTGCAGATTCTTGACCGCGGTATCGAAGACGTCCCGGGGATCGGCCTTGGTCCGTTCGGCGACGATGTCGAACGCGTCGTAGACGATCGTCTGGGCGATGGTCTTCTTGCCGCGCCGCATGATGTAGTTGATGAACTTGGCGATGGTCACGTTGCCGAATTTCGGGTCCGGCTTGATCTCGCGCTTGGCAGCTGCTTTTCCGCGCATAAAGGTATCAGTTCAGCGGTTACTTCTTAGGCGCCTTGGCCCCGTAGAGGGAGCGGCCGCGCCGGCGGCCGTCGACGCCCTGGGCGTCGTAGACGCCGCGGACGATGTGGTAGCGGACGCCAGGCAGGTCCTTGACCCTGCCGCCGCGGATCATGACGATCGAGTGCTCCTGGAGATTGTGGCCGACGCCCGGGATGTAGGCGGTGACCTCCATGCCGTTGGAAAGGCGGACGCGGGCGATCTTACGAAGCGCCGAGTTCGGTTTCTTCGGGGTCATGGTCGTGACCTTGACGCAGACGCCGCGCTTGTAGGCCGCGCCCCGGTCGAGCAGGGTCTTCCTGCGATGGAGCGTGTCCAGCGTGAAGGTCAGCGCCGGGGTCTTGGACTTGGCCCGCTGGGACTTGCGGCCCCTGCGGATCAGCTGATTCATCGTTGGCATAATCGGTTCTCTTTGACGATTCCGTTATAAAAATCCGCCGCGTCGGCCGATTTCGGCGTTCGGGGGCAAAAAAGCCACATCTTGCCTGTCGAACGGTGACGAAAAGGTCCAAGCGGTTTCGCTGGCCTACGGTAACACGCGTCCACCCGGTCGTCAAGAGACGGCCTCGGGTATTTTAAGGCGGCGGCCGGCCTCGAGCGGCTGGCTTTTTCGGCGCTTGGATCAGAGCAAATAGCCGAGGCCGGCCAGCCTGAAGAACGCGGAGATGGCGGCCGTGAAGACCGTGCCGATGATCGACACCGGCGAATAGGAATCGAGGAAGATGAAGAGGAGCAGGATCAGCGGGCCGCGGGTCTCCAGGAAATAGAGGAAGCGGCGGTATTTGGGCGCGTCCAGCAGCGTCTCCAGGAGCTTGGAACCGTCGAGCGGCGGCACCGGCAGCAGGTTGAACAATCCGAGAACGACGTTGATCAGGACGAGCTGAACCAGGAACAGGACCAGCAGGTTGGAAAACGACAGCCCGGCGGCCAGGACGCCCTTGAGGATCAGGATGTAGACGATCGCGGCCAGGAAGTTCGAGACCGGGCCGGCAAAGCCGACCAGCACCGCGCCCCATTTATGGTAACGGAGGTTGTAGGGATTGAACGGCACCGGCTTGGCCCAGCCGATGACCGGGAGGCCGCTCAAGATGCCGAGCAGCGGCACCAGGATCGTGCCGATGGGGTCGATGTGGGCCAGCGGATTGAGCGACAGCCGTCCCAGGCGCCGCGCCGTGGCGTCGCCGAGCAGGTAACTGACCAGCGCGTGGCAGTACTCGTGGGTCGAAAGCGAGATGAGCAGCGCCAGTACGGCGACGACGATCTTGACCAGGGTCATAGGCCGGAACGGACGGTCCTCCGGGGCTTGCCAGCCGTCCGGAGCCGTGCTACATTGCTGTGGCTGAACTAAATTCTTGCCGAGTCGATATGTCGAGAATCTGCGATCTGTGCGGCCGCGGTCCGAACCAAGCGGTTTCCCGGAGCCACTCCAACATCGCCACCAAGCGGCGCCAGCTGGTCAATCTGCAGACCAGGACCGTCGCCGGTGCGCGCGCCAAGGTCTGCACCCGGTGCGTCCGGACGCTGGCCAAAGCCAAGTAGAA
>JBAIWZ010000178.1:0-4286 GCA_037916955.1 Acutalibacteraceae bacterium
GGTCTCCTTGTCCAGCGGCACGACGCGATGGTCGGGTTTCTTGTCGGTCATGACGGTCTCCGTGGTCGAAGGAACGCGCGCCACCTTAGCAGCCGCGCCGCCGCCGGGCAAGGGCGTCCGAAAAAGAAAAGCCGCCCCGAGAGGAGCGGCGCGTTCGCGGCAGATCCGCGTTACGGCTTGAGGAAGAGGGTGATGGCGCAGATCTGGGCCAGGAGCGACGCCAGCATGGCGTTGAACCCGACGGCCTGGTCGGCGTCACGGAACAGCGCGGCGAGGATCGCCGCCAGCATCATGACGAAGCCGGCGGCCAGGAACAGGCCGCGCGAGGTCGCCATGAAGACGACCCAGCAGACGCCGGTGAAGGCGCAGGCCGAGGACATCGCCCAGAGGAGCGAGGTCATCGAGAACCGCGGCAGGAAGGCCCTGACGCCGGTGCCGACGAGCAGCGCGCCGGCGGCGGCCAGGGCGGCCATCTCTCGGCCGTGCAGGTCGGCGCCGCAGGCCTTGGCGATGCCGTAGGCGACGAAGACCAGCGCCGTGGCGGCGATGGCCGAGAGGAACAGCTTGGGCGCCGCCGAGCCGCCGGTCGGGATCTTCAGATCATCCTGAAGGTCCTGGTCGGTCTGGTCGGATACGACCCGCAGATGCGTCCCGTCGGGACCGTTTTCCGGGTTATCTTTCATGGCTATCTCCTTTTCAACGAGCCTGTCCGGACCTTGGGTCAAAAATGCCGTTTTGTCAATCTTCTCCCCATCCCTGAGGCCAAACGCCGGTTTTTTTGGTATAATGACCTGTGAACAGATGTTATGGCCTTCCAGGTTTCCCGTGAGGGACAATTGACCGAAGAAAAGCTCAACTGGGGCTTTTGGTGGGTGACCCATAAGGTGCAGGTGCGCCGCTGGTTCACCGTCGTTCTGGGCATCGTCGCCTTCGTTTTGGTGGCCTACGCCGGCTACGGATTCGCCGACTGGTACTTCGGTTCCGGCGTGCTCGAGCGGGCCTCCTTCGCCGCCTACGAACGGCCGGCCATCGACCTGTCGCTGTTCCGGCGCGACACGCCCCAGCGGCCGGTCATCGAACCGGCCTATATCCTGGCCAGCAGCGAGGACTCTTTCGATCTGGTATCGCAGGTGACCAATCCCAGCAAGTCTTTCTGGCTGGAGTTCGATTATCGTTTCGAGTCCGGCGGTTCGACCGTCGGCACGGTCCAGCACGGCTTCCTGCTACCGGCCTCGAAGAAATACCTGTACGTACTGGGGGTCAAGGGCAACCGGCCGGGATCGGTCACTCTCCAGTTGAACAACGTGAGTGTTCACCGGGTCGACCCCCACGTCATCAAGCCGGACTATCTGACCTGGGCGAGGGCCCGTCTGAACTTCAAGATCGGCGACATCCAGTTCAAACCGCCGGCGCCCACCGACCCGCTGCCGGTCAGCCGCGCCACTTTCACCGTCAAGAACGACACCGGTTTCAGCTACTGGAAGGCGGGTTTCTTCGTCCTGCTGCGGACCGGAACGAGCGTTTCGGGCGCCAATTACGTGGTCATCACCGAACTGCGGGCGGGGGAGACGAGGACCGTCGACGCCAGCTGGTTCGCCGACATGCCGGGCGTGTCCGACGTCCAGGTCACTCCGGACCTGAACATCTTCGACAACAGCATTTACCTACCTCCGGGCCGTTAACCGGCCGGCCGGGACTGTCCAATTCGGCGCGCATCTGATAAAAAGAGCCTCATCGGCTCTGTTTTGTTGCCGGCGTCACCGCTATGCCCCGCCTGGTCGCGCATCTCCGGAAAATGGACTGGGTCCTGTTCGGCAGCTGCCTGCTGCTCGTCGTTTTGGGATTGGCCATCATCTACAGCGTGTCGCTCGGCGCGCCGGCCGACGGCGCCGCCGCCGGGCCGACCGGCGATTTTTCCAATTTCTGGAAGCAGATGGCCTTCGCCGTCCTCGGCATCTTCATCGCCCTGGCCGCGCCCGCCTTCAACTACCGCCTGCTCGCCGGCTACTCCCGGGCCCTGTACCTGGTCTCGGCCGCCCTCCTCGCCGCCGTGCTGGTCTTCGGCCGGACGATCCGCGGCACCACCGGCTGGTTCGGCATCGGCGGCTTCGGCATCCAGCCGGTCGAGCTGGTCAAGTTCCTGCTGATCGTCTTCCTGGCCAAGTACTTCAGCGATTACGCCCGCGACCGCCACACCCTGAAGCCGATCATCGGCTCCGGACTGGCCTTCGCCGGCATCTTCCTGCTCGTCGCGCTCCAGCCGGACTTCGGCTCGGCCTTCATGCTCTTCGTCGTCTGGTTCGCGATGCTGCTCATGGCCGGCATCAAGCGTTCGCATCTCGCGGTCATCGGCGCCGTCGGCCTGGCGCTGGCCATCATCGCCTGGACGCTCCTGCTCAAGCCCTACCAGAAGGACCGCATCACCGCCTTCCTCGATCCGGCCGCCGATCCGCTCGGCCGCGGCTACAACGTCACCCAGTCGATCATCGCCATCGGCTCCGGCGGCGTCTTCGGCAAGGGTCTCGGCTACGGTTCGCAGAGCCAGCTCCGCTTCCTGCCCGAACGGCAGACCGACTTCATCTTCGCCGCCGCCGCCGAGGAGACCGGCCTGGCCGGCGTCCTGTTCGTCTGCGGCCTGTTCGCCATCCTTTTTTACCGCGCCTATCTCCTGGCCAAGGGCTCGCGCGACGATTTCACCCTGTTCCTGATCCTCGGCATCATCGTTTCGATCGCCGCCGAACTCGCCGTCAACGTCGGCGGCAATCTGAGGCTGCTGCCGGTCACCGGCGTCACCCTGCCCTTCGTCAGTTACGGCGGCAGCTCGCTCCTGGCGAAATTCCTGATGATCGGCGTGCTGGAATCGGTCGCCGTCCGCCGCTGAAAAATCACCGTCCGGACGTCCGTTTAAGCTCGCCTGTGCGTAAACCGGCTTGAAGGAAGGTCCGAAAAATGGTAGACTGTGGATAGGAGCGGTGAGGAAAAATGCGCTTAAAAAAGCGCAGAAACCGCCCCGGAAAAACAAATAAAAAACAAAAATATGCCTCTTCCCGCAGCGGCACCGTCACAATTTTACGATGAAGGCATCAAGCTGATCTCGTATTGTCCGCTGTGCGCTTCCAGCTATAACCCGCGCGCAGCCAAGGTGCTCGGGGAGAAGGACGACAGCCACCTGCTGCACATCCAGTGCGGGAATTGCTCCAACGCCATCATCGCCCTGGTGCTCATTTCTTCGGTGGGGGTCAGCTCCGTCGGCCTGGTCACGGACCTGGGTTCCGACGAGGTCGACCGTTTCAAGAAAGCCCCGCCGGTCTCGACCGACGACGTCATCGACGTGCACCACCTGCTCCAGGACGAGGAAATGCTTTTCAGCCGGCTGGCGGCCTGAGCCCGCCTCTTGCCAAAAAGACAACGGAGGTGTAAATAATTAGGAACACGGATTCCTTTTTATTTTTATCCGAAAGGAAAAAGTTCGTTTCGCACGCCTATGGAAGCTCTCAAATTGAATACCGTTTCCCGCACGATCAAAGGCAAGCAGGTCAAGCAGCTGCGCGCCGAAAAGAAGATCCCGGCCGTCGTCTACGGCCACGGGGTGGCTTCGCGCGACGTCACCGTCGACTACCCGGTCTTCGAGAAGCTGCTCGAGGCCGCCGGCGAATCCAGCCTGGTCGACCTCTCGGTCGACAACGGCGCCCCGGTCAAGGTCCTGATCCAGGAGGTCCAGTACGAGCCGCTGACCGGCAAGATCAGCCACGTCGATTTCCGCCAGGTCAAGATGACCGAGAAACTGGAGGCCGACATCGAGTTCAACCTCATCGGCGAAGCCCCGGCCGTCAAGGAAGCCGGCGGCATCCTGGTCCACAGCCTGCGCAAGATCCCGGTCCGCTGTCTGCCTCAGTACCTGGTCCCGTCCATCGATATCGACATCAGCGGCCTGAAGCAGATCCACGACAGCATCAAGGTCAAGGACATTCCGAAGCCCGAAGGCATGGAATTCCTGGTCAGCCCGAACTCCGTCATCGTGGTCGTCAACGAGCCCATCTCGGAGGCCGAGCTGCAGGAGCTCGAGGCCAAGCCGGAGGCCGACGTCGCCGCCGTGAAGGTGGAAGGCGAGGAGAAGAAGAAGGCCGAGGCCGAAGCGGCCGCGGCGGCGGGCGGCGAGGAGAAGGAGAAGAAGGAAAAGAAAGCCTAGCTTTTCCGGTCCGGCCGGGGGCGTGGTATGCTGACGGCGTAAGGCCGCCGGGCCTCGCCGCGCCGGCCGTAAATCCCCGGGCATGGTCCCAAACATT
>JBAIWZ010000179.1:0-4244 GCA_037916955.1 Acutalibacteraceae bacterium
CACTCGATCCAGCAAACCAAACTTGGGGACGGCTATTATTTAGCTTCTGCCAATCCCTTGAAGAAATCGATGATCGGGCCGTCGCCCGACAGGCAAGAACTGCCCGTCCAAAGGAACGGCACTCCCAGCGAAGCGACGGACAAATTGCAGGACTTGGCCCTGTCCATCATCTCGTCCGCATTGGCCTTGTCGTTGAAGACCTCCTTTTCCGCGACGTGGATCTTGTCCCGCACTTCTTCGCTCCCCAGGTAGGCCAGGACCTTGTCGCAGTGCGGACAGCCTTTGCCGTAATAGAGCACGGCGGGTCCCGGATCCGGCTGCGGGGTCGGCGGGGCGGGAGGAGGCGGCGGAGCCCGAGGTTCAGCCGGAGCCGGGGCGGGGGCCGGAGCCTGAGCGGCCGACGGTTCCGGGGCGGCTGCTTCCGGCGCCGCGGCCGGAACGTCGTCGGCATTCACCGGAGCCGCGATGCCCTGTTCGTCGATGGCGAAATACTGCGCCGACGGCCAGGGAGCCTGCAAACCGGCGGCCTGCAAATGCGACCTCAGCGTCCAAGCGCCGATCAGGCAGGTCAGAACCGCGGTTCCGACCGCCGCCGTGATGAACAAGGCCGTCTGCGCGCGTTTGCCCATATCAACCGGCCCTCCCTTTCGTTTCCGGGAATTCGATCCAGAACGTCGTACCCTCGCCTTCCTTGCTCTCGAAGCCGACTTGGCCGCCGTGGGCTTCGACGATGGACTTGGCGATATAGAGGCCGATGCCGGTGCCGTCGGCAAAGGCGGTCATGGCGTTCGACGCGCGGAAGAAACGGTCGAAGACGTAGGGCTGTTCCGCCTTGGGGATGCCGATGCCCGTGTCGCTGACGCCGCAGCGCACCCAGCCGTCGCGATCCGCCACCTCCACCCGGACCTCTTTCTTCTCCCCGGTCATGTAGCGCTTGGCGTTGTCGAGAAGGGTCTCGATCACCCGTCTGACCTTGGTCGGATCGATGCTGACCGCCGGCGGCTCGGTCTTGGGAGCGATCACCTCGCACTTGATCCCGTCGATATCCGGCGCCTCGGCGAACGCCTTAACGGTCGACAGCACCAGGCTCTGAAGCGAGGCCGGCGCCCGGTTCAGGGTCAGCGAGCCGCGCTCGATGTCGAGCACCAGCCCCATGTCGTCGATCAGATCCAGGATCTCGTGGTCGCTGTTGACGGTCTGCCGGATCAGCGCCTGCCCTTCGTCGGACACCTTGCCGAAATCGCCGGTCGCCAGGCTCTCCATGGCCCAGCGGATCTTGTTGAGCGGCGTCCGCACCACGTGCGTCAGGACCGTGACGAAGCGCGACTTCAGCCGGTCGAGCGCCCGGACCTTGTCTTCGGCCAGCTTGATCTCGGTCAGGTCGCGCATCGAAGTGTGGACGATGTACTGGTCGCCCATGGCCAGCGGCGTCAACGCCACGACCGCGCTGAACTCCGAGCCGTCCTTGCGGCGCTGCAGCCACTCGAAGACCGAACCGCCCCGCTCGCGCAGTTTCTCGAAGATCTCGGCCAGAGCCGCCGTCGACGGCCGGCCGTCCATCTGCTTCGGCGCCGAGAGGTCGAGGGTGGAAAGGCCGATCATCTCCTTCTGGCCGGCGTAGCCGAACAGCCTCACCGCGGCGTCGTTGCAGTCGGTGATCTTCTGCGTCTTGCCGTCCGTGATCAGCAGCGCGTCGTGCGAACCATAAAAGACGCGCTGGAATTTCTGCTTTTCCTTTTCGAGGTCGCGGGTCCGCTCCTTCACCAGCACTTCCAGCCGCTTCCGGATGCGCACCTGCAGCGCCAGGTACAGGACGGTCAGCAGGACCGCGCCGAGCAGGCACCACAGGGCCACCCGGAACCAGCCGGGCAGCACCTCGACCTTCTCCGCCGGCGCGAGAAAATTGCGCGTCAGCGACTGGTGATAGACGCTGTTCGGATCAGCCTTCATCTGACGCAGGTCGTCGTCGATGGCCGCGATCAGCCTGGCGTTCTTCTCGGCGCCTTTGGGGAACGCGAACCGCAGTTCCACGGGGTCGAAGACGATGTTCGTGCGAACGACGTCGTATTTGCTTTCCTCGGTGATGCCGAAGATCTGGTTGACGACGCCGAGGTCGGCCTGGCCGTCCTGCACGGCCTTGAGGGCGTCGCCGTAACTGGCGGTCGTGACGATCTCGGCCTTGAGGTTGAACGCCGCGAGCAGCGTCTTCAGGCCGCCCGGGCCGACGTAATGGATGTCGTTGTCCATGACGGCGATGCGCTTGCCGCCGAGGTCGTAAAAAGACTCCATCTTCAGGCCCGGCCGGGCGTAGACCAGGGCCCAGTTGGTGACGGGCGTTTCCGAATTGAAATCGTATATCTCCTGGCGGTCGGCGGACACGCCGACATCGGGCATGACGTCGATCCCGCCGGACTTGAGCATGGCCAGGCAGTCGGCCCAGACGCACTTGACGTACTCGAGATGCCAGCCCTCTTTGGCGGCGATGGGAGTGAGGATGTCCGGCCAGAAGCCCTGCGCCTGGCCTTTATCGTCCATCCAGATCTTCGGCGGGTTGTCGTAGACGCCGACGCGAACGTTCAGCGGCTCGCCGGCGGCGCTGACGACGGCCGACTGCGGCCAGCCGAACGCCGAAATGACCAGCAGGACGGCGCAAGCCGCCATGGGGAAACAACGCATGAATGGACGCGCGCGGTGATCGGTAGCCATATATGAATGGATTTCATCTATATTATACCATTTTTAGATCGCAGGGCAGTGACGCGTGTCGACTGGACGAAAATGGCCGCGAATGCCAAAAGCGCCGCCACACGGGCGGCGCCTTTTCATTTCCTTCAACCTTGCTCGTGGAACTCCACCAGGAGCTCCTCCGCCCTCAGCGGGTCGGCCATCAGTTCCTTGACCACCTTTTCCATGTGCATGCCCCGGGAACCTTTGACCAGCACGGCGTCGCCCTGGTGCATCCTCTCCTGAACGAACCGTCCGGCCTCGTCCGTGCCCGAGAAATGGAAGACCTTGTCCGCCGACATGCCGGCGGCGACGGCCGCCTTTTTGGCGTCGCCCATCCGTTCGCCGACCAGCACCAGGCAGTTCAGGCCGCACTCCGCGGCCAGCTTGCCGATCTCCTCATGGCCGGCGACCGACACCGGCCCGAGCTCGAGCATGTCGCCGAGCACCGCGAACTTCTGTTTCCCCTCCTCGACCGGCAGGTCGCGCAGGGTCTCGAGCGCCGCCCGCGCCGACTTCGGCGAAGCGTTGTAGGTGTCGTCGATGAGCAGGGTCCGCTTGATGCCCTCGAGGCAGCGCATCCGTCCCGGCGGCGCCTCATACTTGGCCAGCCCGTCGGCGATCTCGATCAGGTTCATGCCCTTGGCCATTCCGACCGCCGCCGCGGCCAGGGCCGCGTAGACGCTCTGCCGGCCGATGACGCCGGGCATGAAGACCGGCACCGTCGCGCCGCCGGCCATGATCTTGAACGCCATGCCGCAGCCGCCCTCGGCCTCGACCACGTGGCGCATCGAGACCTCAAGCGCCCGGACGTCGGCCTCCTCATGGAATCCGAAGCTCATGACCCTGGCCTTGGTCTTGTCGCGCATCGCCCAGACCCGCTCCTCGTCGCGGTTCAGCACGGCGACGCCGTCCTTGGGCAGCTTCTGCACCAGCGTCTGTTTTTCCTTGGCGACGTTCTCGACCGATCCGAAGAATTCCGCGTGCGACTCGCCGACCGCGGTGATCACGCCGATCTTCGGCGGCGCGATGGCCGTGAGGTAGGCGATGTCGCCGGGATGATCGGCGGCCATTTCCAGGACCAGTATCTTCGGATAATCCCGGCGCGGCAGGACCGACCGCCAGGCGGCCTTCTTGAAGATCATGATCCAGCGCCAGACCGAATGCCCGCCGTTCGGCAGTTCGAGCACGGCGAGAGGCAGGCCCAGTTCGGTGTTGTAGTTCTTCGGACTCGCGCCGACGCGGAACTTGGCGCCGAGCACGGCGGCGATCGCCTGCTTGGCCGAGCTCTTGCCGACCGATCCGGTAACGCCGATGAGCTCCGGCTTCGTCCTGGCGAGCAGCCGGCGGGCGTCCCTGGCGAGTTTCTTTTCGACGAATTTCTTCATAAGTCTGCGGTTCCGGGCGGCCGTCAGCGCGGCCGGTCAGGCGGAATTTTCATGTATTGTAGCAGGAAATCGGCGATATCGCCAAAGAGCGGCGCGGCCGAGGATTCGGCCCACTGGACGTCCCGCGGCTTC
>JBAIWZ010000180.1:0-9257 GCA_037916955.1 Acutalibacteraceae bacterium
TGGGCGATCTTCTCGAGGAGCGGCAGGATGTCGTGGATCGAGGAGATCTTCTTGTCGGTGATCAGGATGTAGGGGTCGGTGTATTCGGCCTCCATCCGGTCGGCGTTGGTGATCATGTAGGCCGAGACGTAACCCTTGTCGAAGCGCATGCCGTCGACGACCTCCTTGTCGATGCCGAAGGTCTGGGATTCCTCGACGGTGATGACGCCGTTCTCGCCGACCTCCTTCATGGCGCCGGCGATCAGCTTGCCGATCTCGGGATCGTTGGCGGAGATGGACGCGACCTGTTCGATGTCGTCGCCGGAGATGGGCTTGGAAATGCGCTTGAGTTCGCCCACGACGGCGTCGACCGCCCGGTCGATGGCGCGCTTGACCGACATCGGGTTGGCGCCGGAGGCCAGCAGTCGCAGGCCGGCGTTGAAGATCGCCTGGGCCAGCACCGTGGCGGTGGTGGTGCCGTCGCCGGCGACGTCGTTGGTCTTGGAGGCGACCTCCTTCACCAGTTCGGCGCCGACGTTCTCGAACTTGTCGGGCAGTTCGATCTCCTTGGCGACGGTCACGCCGTCCTTGGTGACGGTCGGCGAACCGTAGCCCTTGTCCAGGACGACGTTCTTGCCGCCCGGGCCGAGCGTCGTCTTGACGGCGTCGGCCAGGACGTCGACGCCCTTCTTGATCTTCTGCCTGGCTTCATCGGAAAAAAGTATCTGCTTGGCCATACGTCAAAATTAACGCCGCTACTCTTCGATGACGGCGATGATGTCGGACTCCTCGAGGATCAGCAGGTCCTTGCCGTCCACCTTGACCTCGTCGGGGCCGTACTTCTTGAACATTATCTTGTCGCCGACCTTGACGGCGACCGGCTGGCGCTTCCCGTCCTCGAGCATCTTGCCCGGGCCGACGGCGATGACCTCGCCCTGCTCGGCGCGCTCCTTTTCAACGGTGTCGGGAATAACGATGCCGGATTTGGTGGTCTCGGTCTTGGCGATGGGCCTGACCAGGACCCGGTCGGAAAGGGGTTTGACCTTCATAACCGGAAGGAATTACTAAAATGATGATTAAAATTAGCACTCGCAATTTTAGAGTGCTAAGAGCGAGTTGTCAAGAAAGATATTCCGGCCGGGAAACGCAGCCCGGCGCCGGCGTAAAAATGCCTTATTCCAGCTGTTTTTCGGCGATGTTGTGATAGGCCGCGTACAGCAGGCCGGCGATCATCCAGAACAGGAGCTGGCCGAACCATGACGACCAGAGGAAGTGGTCCAAGAGGGATGATATGAGCAGGGCGGCGAAGCAGGCGCCGTAGACGGTGACGCCGGAGGAAGCGCCGCGGCCTTCGCGGTCGCCCGGCGCCGCCGGCAGCCGGGAGAGGCGGCGCATCATGAGCGACAGGGTCAGGAAGATGAAGACCAGCCAGCAGATGAATCCGGGCCAGCCGATCTCGACGCGGATCAGGTCCGGGACGCTGTGCACGTAGTCATAGAGCCACCAGCCCCGGCCGTCGTTGATCTCCTGGCGCGCGGCGAGCGGCATGCGGCCGATCCCCACGCCGAGGATCGGGTGCCGCGCCTCGAGGGCCGCGGCGTCGTCATAGAGCGATACCCGCTCGGAGATCGACTGGACCTCCAGCCGGCCGACGGCCCCGGCCCGGGTCAGCAGCGGTTCGGCGAAGATCCAGGACATGGCGGCGAACGAAACGGCGATGATGATGACCGAGGGCGTGATGACCGGCTTGAAGGTCAGGGCGGCGCGTCGCGACGAAGCACTGACGGCCAGCCAGACGAGCCCGACGACCGCGGCCAGGAAGGCGCTGCGGGACAGGGCGAAGACCAATCCGGCGGTGATCACCGGCAGGAAAGCGTAGTAGCGGAGATGCCGCCCGTGCCCGGGCTCGCGCAGGCGCGCCAGCGCCGGCTTATGCGGCGACGGCACGCCGTAGTAGGCGGCCAGGCCGACGCAGGCCAGGAGGCCGATGGCGACGTAGAGGCCGTAGATGTTGGGATGGGCCAGGGCGCCGTAGGCCCGGAGCCACCGGCCGGCCCCGGTCTCGACCACGAAGGTGCCGAGTTCGGAGGCGGAGTGCGGGGCCATGCCGAGCCACTTGAAAGCCGGCGCGTACTGGGTCAGGAACTGCCAGCCGCCGATGGCCACCTGGAAGACGGCGCCGCCGACGAAGGAGACCAGCGTCTGGTGCGGGTCCGGCCGGAAGAGGACGATGGCCCAGAAGACGGCGACCGAGATGACCAGGAAGCCGGCCGAGACCAGGCCGGCGGTCTTGTCCGGCCACTGGAGGACCGAGAGCAGTCCGAGGCCGGCGAGCAGGGCCGACAGCCAGCCCGAGGGCCGCCGGGCCATCCTGACGATGTCGGCCCGGCCGACGGAAACGAAGACGGCGGCGGCGAAAGCGACGGCGACGATCTGCATGCCGAAAAGGCTGACCGTGCCCGGTTCGACCGGCTGGCCGTCGATCAGGCCCATGCGCCAGATGTAGCGCGTCCCGCTGGGCGCGAAGGCGGCCAGCACGGTAAAGATCCAGTTGATCATCAGGCGTCGCCGGGCGGTCATAGCTGGAGGGCGCGGAGGCGTTCGGCGAAAAGCCGCTGGTAATATTCGCGGCGGTCGGTGACGTGGAATTTCAGGATGTCGTCGGAGACGACGACCCGGCTGTCGAGGTTGGCGAGGCGGGCGGCGTCGGCCGGCAGGCGGCGGAGCTGGATCCGGCGGGCCGGCGCGTCCGCGGCGCGCAGGGCGGACAGCAGGGGCGCGGCGGCGGACCGCGACGGGAGGGCGCGGCGCGGGCCGGCGCTCCGGGCAGGCGCTCCGGGCAGGCGCTCCCTGACCCAGGCGTTGGCCTCCAGGAATTTATCCATGACGCCGCCGGCATCGAAGACCGGGACCAGCGAGGCGATCCAGTACGGCAGGTAGACGTCGCCGCCCGGCAGGGCCAGTCCGGAGATGTCCGGGGACGATTCGGACAGGAAAAAGCTCAGGCAGAATCGGTCGGCGTGGCGGTCGCGGGTGGGGCGCAGGTTGAAAAGCTTCAACGCGCCGACGATCAGGAGCCGCGTCGCCCAGAGCGTGCCCGGCCGGCAGACGAGGAACAGGTCGATGTCGCTGGCGCTGTCGGCGTTGGACAGGGCCAGGCTGTTGCAGACGGCGATCAGCCGGACGGAGGGGAGCAGGCGGGCCCAGCGGGCGAACCGCCGCGCCAGCCTGAATTTGCGCTCGGCCAGGCGGTAGCGGCGCTGCCGGACGGCGACCGTCGCGCCGCGGCCGGCCAGGAAATAATAGCCGCCGGACTCCCCGACCGCGGGATCGTTCAGGGCCGCCAGGACCTCGGAAAGACCCGGGGCGGCCTCGTCCCCGCACCAGCGCCACCGCCGCAATTCCGCGGCGGTCAGCGGATAATCGAACAGGTCAAAATAGGCCAAAGCGGCCAGGAGTTCGTTCCTCAATTTTCCGGGCGCGGCCGGAGCGGACATACTCCCATAAAATATAATCCAAATGTCCGCGTCCGGCGAGCGGCGCGGTGCGTGCAACCAAAAAACGGCGCCCGCGGCGCCGTTCCGTCATTGATTCAGTTCTTCACCGACCGGCTCATCCCCGAGACCGCGCCGCCGACCGGATCGCGGCGGACCTCCATGACCTCGGCGGCCACCGCCTCGTTCACCAGGTCGGCCTTGACCACCATCTTCTCGGAGTCGATCGAGACGACCTGCGACGGGTGGACGAGCAATTCCTTGGGCAGGATCGCCGCCAGGAGCCGCGACTTGGCCACGACGTACTGGGCCACCGAATGGCTGCCCGCGTCGATCATCAGCCCGGCCAGCCGGCCGACCTTGTCGCCGGCCTCGGTCACGACCGGCAGGCCTTTGAGTTCGGAGTCGCGGTAATTCATATCACATCTTCGCGGGCGCGGCCGGCACGGCATCGGCAGCGGCCTTCTTCTTGAAGAACCAGTACTGCTGGGCGATGGTCAGGACGTTCGACAGGCACCAGTAGAGGGACAGGCCGGCCGGCAGCTTCCAGCCGATGAACACGGTAACGACCGGCATCATGTAGAGCATCTGCTTGTTCATCGTCGCCAGCATCGCTTCGTCCTTGGCGCCGTTGGTGTTCGCGGCCTGCTGGCGCGTGACCATCATCTTAGCCTGGAAGTACTGGGCCACGCCGGCCAGGAGCGCCAGGACGATGCTGGGCGTCGACAGGTTCAGGAAGCCGAGCAGGGTCGGCTGGATCGTTCCCGGATTGGCGACGAACGGATACAGCAGGTCGAAACCGCTGGACTTGAGGCCGTGGGACAGCGACTGGTACAGGGCGATGAAGACCGGCAGCTGGATGAGCGTCGGCAGACACGAGGAGGCCGGATTGACCTTCTCCTTGGAGTAGAGCTCCATCACCGCCTTGCCGAGACCCTCCTTGTCGGTCCCGTACTGTTTCTTGAGCGCCTCGATCCTCGGCTGGATGTCCGACAGGGCCTTCTGCGACCTCAGCATCCTCGTCTGGAACGGCCAGAGGATCAGTTTGATCACGATCGTCAGGAAGATGATGGCCAGGCCGATGTCGTGGCCGGGCAGGACGTTGTGCAGGAAGATCAGCGCGTTGAAGATCGGCTGGTAAAAGATGGCGTTGTAGAATGCGACCATAGGTGGGGAGGCGGCGGCCTTACTCCTTTTCGGCCTGCTCCTCTTCCTCGACCGCCTCGTCGGCGGCCTCGGCCTGCGCTTCGTCCTCGGGGGTCAGGACCTCTTCTTCCTCCTTGCCCTCCATGACGTCATTCTCCGCTTCGGCGGACGGCTCGGCGGCGGGGGCGGCTTCGGCGCCGGCCTCCGGGGCGACGGCCTCCGGCGGGACCAGGACCTGGCCCTCGACCTCGGACAGCGACTTGATGTTGATCCGCCAGTTGGTCAGGCGCGAGGCCAGCCGGACGTTCTGTCCGCCCTTGCCGATGGCCAGGGACAGCTGGTCCTCGTTGACGATGACCTCGGCGATCTTGTTGTCCTCGTCCAGCGCGATCTCGACGACCTTGGCCGGCGAAAGCGCGTTGGTGATGTAGCGGACCGGGTCGGCGTCGTACTGGATGATGTCGATCTTCTCGCCGCCGAGTTCGCCGATGATGGTCTGGATGCGGGTGCCGCGCTGGCCGATGCAGGAGCCGATCGGGTCGACGTTATCCTGCGTCGAACTCACGGCGACCTTGGAGCGCGAACCGGCCTCGCGGGCGATGCCCTCGATCTTGACCACGTTGGCGGCGACCTCCGGGATCTCCAGGGTGAACAGCTTGCGGACGATCTCCGGATGCGACCGGGAGACGACCACCTCCGGACCGCGGCTGGTCAGCCGGACGTCGGTGATGAAGACCTTGATCCGGTCGCCGGGGTTGTAGCGTTCGCCGGGGATCTGCTCCTCGGGCGGCATGACCGCGGTGACGCGGCCGAGGTCGATGAGCACCAGCCGGCCCTCGCGCCGCTGGACAGTGGCGTTGATCAGGTCGTGCTCGCGGTCCTTGAACTCGCCGAAGAGCTTGTCGCGCTCGGCCTCGCGGAGCTTCTGGGTGATGACCTGCTTGGCGGTCTGGGCGGCCATGCGGCCGAAGGCGGCCGGCACCTCGAGCTGGGTGCGGATCTCCTCGCCGATCTCGGCGTCCTTCTTCAGGGTGGCCTTGGCCTCGGTGATCATGATCTCGGTCTTGGGGTTGAACTTCTTCTCCTCCTCGGCGCCGGGGACGGCCTCGGCGGCGGGAGCCGCCTCGACGGCGGGCGCCCGGAACGCCGGCCGCTCGGTCTTTTCCTCGGTCTCGGCCAGTTCCTCTTCGGGCGGCAGTTCCTGGTCCTCGACGACGGTCTTGACGTCGAAGACGTCGAAATTGCCCGACTCGGCGTCGAAAATGACCTTGATGTTCTGGTTTTTCTGGCCGAAATCCTTGCGGTAGGCCGCGGCCAGGGCGGCCTCGATGGTCTCGATGACCGACTCGACGGAGATGTTCTTCTCGTCGCTGATCTGTTTGATGGCCTGCATGATCGGTGAAGGCATAGCTTGGCGGTTTTCATCGCGGCGCGCGCCGCGGAATAGTATTCGAGGGTTTTAAGCAAAAGAAAGAGACTGATCCTATTCAGGACCAGTCTCAATGCGGAGTATACACGGACCGGGGGGCTTTGGCAAGGGTGGCGGTCAGGCGCCGCCGGGGTCCTTCATCCGCTCCTGAAGGAGCGGGCCGAAGCGCCCGATCTCGCGCTCGACATGGCCGGCGGCCAGCCAAGGCGCGCTCGAGGCCAGGGACCGTTCCTCCCAGAGGAAGGCGATGATCTCCTCGGGCGTGATGCCGCCCTTGTAGATCGTCCGGCTCTTGTGCTCGGCGATGACCTCGATGTCGGCGTTGTCCAGCTTGGACAGGTACTCGGCGGCGACCTGCCGCCAGTTGCCGTAGTCCTCCGCCGCGCGTTCGCGGCGGCGCTCGCCGATCCGGACGGCGCGTTCGTCGGCCGGCGGGATGTCGGCGCTCTCGCGGTTGGCCTTGTTCTTCACTGCCTGGGCGAGGGTCGCCTGGAAGATGATGTTCTCGTAGAGGGCGATGACCTGCTGGCGGCGCCGGTACTCCGGGTCGCGCGACTGGCGGATCTGGTCCGGCACCGAACGGCACCAGGCGATGAAGGCCTTGGCGATCATCTTGTTCGCCGGCCAGGCCATGATGCTGACGACGATGAAGGCCGCCAGGCTGATCAAGGTAATGATGACGACGGGCAGCAATGCGGGATCCCATTTCATGACTTGCCTCCCGGTTGTAAAAGATCGACATCAGACCATAGCATCGCCGGCGCCCAAGGTCAATACGGGCGGAACGGCCGGTCCTCGTCCCCCACCGCCGAACGGAAATGCCGGAGATGGACCCGCCCGTCGGCGGCGCGGGCCAGGGCGATGACGTCGATCCGGAACGGCCGGCGCGCCCAGCCGGCGTGGGAGTCCAGGTAAGCTCCGGCGGCTGCCCGAAGATGGCTCCGCTTGGCCGCGGTGACCGCCTCCTCCGGCGGACCGTAATCCGCGCCGGAGCGCGTCTTCACCTCGACAAAAACGATCTCGCCGCCGTCCTTGGCAACGAGATCTATCTCTCCTTCGCGTTGATCGTTTTTCGGGCGCCAGCGCCGGTCCAGTATCCGCCAGCCCGAACGCTCCAGGTATTCGGCGGCGATGTCCTCGCCGCGCCGGCCGAGTTCGTCCCGGCCCGGCCGATCATTTGTTCCTGGCGACCGGAAGATATTTTTCCAGGCGGCGCCGCTCGGCGGCGTCGGTCCGCAGCACCGGGTAATCGCGGACGGCGTAGGCCACCGAGGCCGACAGCCGGGCGACGAAGTAAACGAGGACCAGGAGGAACCAGAAGCGCATGCCCAGGAGCGGCAGCTGCTCGTAGGCCAGGAACAGGACCAGCAGTCCCAGGAGCCCGCTCGACAGGAGCAGCGAGGCGAAACGGCGGAAGACGCCGGCGCGCAGCTTGTCCACGCCCTTCAGGCCGCGGGCCACGAGCCAGAGGATCAGGGCCATGACCAGGAACCAGGCGAAGAACGCGAAGATGCCGCCGACGAGCGACGGGCCGAGCGGCACCGGCCGCGGATTGATCCAGTAACGGTAGTCGATGAGCGGGGCGAAGCCGCGCAGGAAATCCATAGTTTTTACCATCCGTGTCTGACGAAATGGAATGCTAAAGGATTACCGGACAAAAGGCAAGGCCTGCGGAAGCGCTGAAGTTCGGGAGTTCTGAAGTACCGAAGAAAATGAATATCATGCGCGCAGCGCTCCAGAACCCTCCGGCTCCAGTAATGAAAAAGCCGGCGCGAGCGCCGGCCTTTTTAAAACGTTCAGGGTTTCTTGAAGACCAGTCCCCAGTGGTACCGTCCGGGCTCGAACTGCTTCTCGAGCACGAGTCCGGCCCCCTCGCCCAGCTTCTGCGCCTGTTCGGCCGAAACCCGCGAACCGGGTTCGGGACCGAAACTCACGCCGGTCGGCTTCCAGTCGATGACCACCAGCTTGCCGCCGCTCTTGACCATCCGGGCGCATTCCTTGACCAGCGCCTCCCGCTGCTTGGAAAGGAAGAGGTTGTTGATCAGCATGCCGATGTCCAGCGTCCCGTCCGGCAGATTGATGCCGTTCGGGCGTTCCAGGTCGCCCCAGAGCGTTTCGACGTTGGACGAGCTCTCCATTTTGATGCGGCTCTCGATGCCGTTGAGGACCGACTTGAGGATGTCGATGGCGTAAACGCGGCCCTCCGGCCCGACCAGCTGGGCCGCCGGGAAAACGTAGTGGCCCAGGGTGCCGCAGCCGAAATCCGCGACCTTCATGCCGGCGCGCGCGCCGCCCTCCTCCAGGACCTTGAAGGGATCGATGAGTTCTTTGCCGGTGGGAATGTAGACCATAGGACGTCAGGTGGGGGGCGGCAGGAACAGCCGGCCGACGGTGCCGAGCAGGAAGCCGCCGAGCATGTTGGTGGCCGCCATGATCCCGATCAGGATGATGGCCAGGCCGATCAATTTGTAGAAAAATCTCGTGCCGCCGGAAGTGGCGAGCTTGTCCTCGGCCCACGGAATGGTCCCGAAATTCTCCATGAACCATTCGGATTTGATGACGACCAGGGTGCCGAGGGCCATGCCCAGGATGCCGCCCAATATCCTGATGATCGTTCCCATATTTAGCGTCTTTTCGGACCTGATGAAGTTTTCATGGTGGACGATGTAGGAGTCGAACCTACGACCTCCTCGGTGTAAACGAGGCGCTCTAACCAGCTGAGCTAATCGTCCTCGCGTCCGGTCAAAAAATAGGGCTCCCTGCGTCCGATTCCATTATATCGACAATTGCGGGGCCGGGCAATCCGGGCCGGCGCGGACGAAGCGGCGGCCGGCCTTGATTAAAATGGCGGTTCTGATAATCTGTTACTCACGGCGATCGAACAAACAGCGGCGTCGCGCAGCGACGTTGAGGCGAGCGGCCCTTAACAAAAAGTCACATTCGCGCAGCGAATGTGAAGGCAAGCGAGTCCCGCGCGATTAAACAAAGCAACGTCGCGCAGCGACGTTGAGGCGAGCGGCCCTTGCGCGACAGCAGGGGCGAGCAAATACTGCGCGAGCCCCTGCGACAGTGCAAGGGGCAAGCGAGCAGGCGGACGTGGCGGAATTGGCAGACGCACCAGCTTGAGGGGCTGGCGGGAGCAATCCTATGGGAGTTCAAATCTCCCCGTCCGCACCACCTCTTGAGGGCCGACGTAGTCGGACCGCGGG
>JBAIWZ010000181.1:0-2717 GCA_037916955.1 Acutalibacteraceae bacterium
AGGACCCTTCGCGGGTCCTTTTTTTATCCGCGGCGCGCCATTGACCGCCGCCGCCGGCCGGGTTAACCTAGCGGCGTCATTTCCACGCGGGAGGCTGGTCATGGAACCTGACAGGAATCTGACCCTCCACACGGCCGTCGTCGCCGGCATCGTCCGCGTCATCCGCGCCTCGACCTCCGCGGCCGGCGCGCGCCCCGGCTTCCACGATCTTTTTCGGATCGGCACCCGGCACCTGGCCGGGCTCGATCCGGTCCTTTCGGCCGAAGCCTCGGGCTTCGTCCTGGAGTTCATCCGGGACGGACTCGGCGGCCTGGCCCCGCACGGCATCCGGCAGGTGCTGGCCGGCGACTATTCGCTGGTCTGGCGGATCATCAACACCTACCTGGCCTACTGCGGCCATCCGGAGGTCGAACCGGCGCCCCTGCCGAAGGAATACCTCGATGCCGGCTGAGCCAGCCGTCAACCTTGCCCGCCCATCGGCGGGCTTTTCTTACCGGCCATTTAAGGCGGAATTGCCAAGATGAAAAATCGTCGCTATGATATGAACAATTTTCAAGGGTCGAACGCCGAATATGTCTAAACCGACGGCCATTTTCCGGGCTCTGGCCAACAAAACCAGGCTGGATATCCTCACCGCCTTGCAGAAGGGCGAGATGACCGTGTCCGAATTGATCGCGGAGACCGGCGCCCAGCAGAGCGCGATCTCCCACAGCCTGAGCCGGCTCGTCACCGCCGGCCTGGTCAAGCTGCGCCGGCAGAACAAATTCACTTTCGCGTCTCTCGACCACGGGGTCACCGATCCGGTGCTGGCGCTGCTCCGGGGGCGGCTCAGCGGCCTCGGCCCAAAGGCCGCCGCCGCGCTGGAGGACAGCGCGATCAGCAGCCGCCGGATGGTCGACGTCATTCCGCTGCCGGCGTTCATCGTCCAGGGCGCGAAGCTCTACCACGTCAACAACGCCGCGGCCAAACTCTTCGGCTTCAGATCGCCGCGGGAAATGGCCGGCCGTTCGCTGTCCGAAATGATCAGTCCCGAAACGACGGCGCTCGTGCTGGAAAGGCGCCAGCGCCTGCTCCGCGGCCTGACCGCGCCGCCGATGGAACATCCGATCACCAGGCGCGACGGCAAAGTGGTGTGGGTGGAATCGAACACGACCCTGGTCAAACTTGACGGCGGCTACGGCTTCTTCATCGTGCTGCGCGACATGACCGAGCAAAAGACCAGGGAGCGCGGGCTCCAGGAGCGCGTGAATTGGCTCCACCTGATCGGCGACGCCGCCGATTGCGGGGTCATGGTGACCGACCCGAAGGATACCGTCATCTACGCCAATGCCCGGCAGGCCGCGTTCCTCGGCGTCAAGCGCGACGTAATGCTCGGCCGCAAGTTCTATAGTTTTCTCAAGCCGCAAGGCAAACTCCAGGCCCTGTCCTTGCTCCGGCAGATGAAGTCAGGTTTCAGCGGAACATTCAGTAAGGTTATGCTGCCGATTCGCGCCAAGCCGATCCGGGTGCATTTTTCCATGGGCCCGATCTACGACGAGCGCGGAAAATACAGCGGCCAGCTATCCATTGTGATGAAGCCGCCGGGGAGCAGCGAGAGGAAAGCGCGTCGCGTGGCGGCACGCACGATAATTCCGGGCGTGCGCGTCAGTTAGAGTAATATGAACAGACCGGCATCAAAATATTTCAGCGCGCTGTCGAATCCGACCCGGTTGGCGATCATCCTGAGCCTCCTTAAGGGCGAGAAGTGCGTCAAGGAACTGGTCAAGGAACTGAGGGTCGAACAGAGCGTCGTCTCCCACAACATCAGGCAGCTGGCCGAAGCCGGCCTGCTCAAACAGAGGCGGGAGGCGAAGTTCGTTTTCGTCTCGCTGACCGACAAGGCCTACCCGCTCCTGAAGCTGCTTCGCGGTCAGGATGCGCTCAAGCGCGGCGTCGAGACGTCACTCGACGACACCGTCCTCGGATTGAAAAAGCTCGCCGATCTGATCCCGCTGCCGGTCCTTATCCATCGCGGCGTCAGGATCGAGTTCGCCAACCGGGCCGCGATCAGGCTCTTTTTCGGCGGCGCGTCCGGCGGCCGGGCGATGATGGGCCGGGTGCTGATGGACCTGCTGACGCCCGAGGGCAAAGCCAAGCTGATCAAGCGGCAGGAGCGGCTGCGGGCCGGCGAGAGCCTGCCGACCGAGGAATACACCATCATGCGCGACGACGGCTCCCAGCTTCGGGTCGAAGCCAACATGGTCCTGGTGCGCATGGACGGGGGTTACGGCTTCTTCACGGTCGCGCGCGACGTCACCGCCGAACGCGAGCGCGAACGGATCCAGACCGAGGCGGCGGCCAGGTTCCGCGGCATCCTGGAAGCGACCTCCTTCGGCGTGGTCGTGCTCGACCGCGATGACCGCATCGCCTACATCAACCCCCGCCTCGCGGCCATGACCGGCGGCCGGCCCGCCGATTATATCGGCCGGAGTCCGGCCGAGATCATGACCGGCGAGACCTTCGCGCTGATCTCGAAGAAGATCGGCCAGCGCCGGAAAGGCGTCGCCGAGACCTACGATTTGGACATGAAATTCCGCGACGGCCGGGTGCTCAGGACCACCTGCACCTCGAATCCGATCTTCGACAAGCAAGGCAATTACGACGGCCTGGTGAACATCATCATCGCGACCCGCGGCGACGAACCGGACAAGAAACCGTGACGGCCGGTTCTCGGACAT
>JBAIWZ010000182.1:0-2491 GCA_037916955.1 Acutalibacteraceae bacterium
CGGCGCCGTTCCGGCGGCGGCAAAAAGCGCGAAACCGGGCGCGGCGGCCAGCGCCAGGAACAGGTGGTTGGAACAGGCCAGGCCGAAGACGAACGCGGCGGCGTAAAGGCGGTCCCGTCCCCGTCCCGAAGCAAACCCGGTCAGCAGCCAGGCGATCAAGATCAGCAGCAGTGCGTGCAGGGCGTAGACCTTGGCGTAGACGGCCTGGCTCCACCAGATCTCGGCAAAGGCCGGCTGGAGCAGGACCAGCACCATGGCGGCGCGGCCGGTCCGGCCAAGTTCGACGCCAGCCAGGCGAACCAGGCCTTCGGCGGTCAGGTAAGCGAACGCCAGGGCCGCTGAGGCGCAGACCGCCGATAGGAGGGCCACCCGCCACGGGATCGTGCCAAAGGGCAAAAAGGTGAAAAGCTTGCCCAAAAGGACGTAAAGCGGGTATCCGGAGGGATGGGCGATGCCGAGCACGGCCGAGGCCGTCACGAATTCGGCGCTATCCTCGAAGGAAACGGTCTTCGGCAGGGTCGCCAAATAGACCGCAAAAGATAAGGCGAAAAGGGCGGCGGCCGCCAGCCGGCTGGCCCGCTTATCTGAGGCTGATTTTCGGCTTTCATTGGTCATTCGCCCCGAATTATAGCAGAAGGCCGCGTCCTGAACAGCCGGACTGCGGGCCAATGGCCGCGGCGGGAATAGCGGCCACGAGGGCCAAGACGCTTTACAAGTTAGCCAAAATGCCGTACGCTATCCGTTGTTAAACATTAATCATCACGGCCTTGAGAATCTCCCGCAGGCGTTTCAAACCCAAACCGACGACCGTCGTTTACGCGGTCAATGAGCAGATCCGCTTTCCCGAACTGCGCGTCATCACCGATTCCGGCGAGCACCTCGGCGTGATGAGCACTTCGGCCGCCGTGCAGAAGGCCCGCGAAATGGAGCAGGACCTGGTCGTCATCCAGCCCAAGGCCGAACCCCCCGTTGCCAAGATCGTCGATTTCGGCAAGTACAAGTACGAAAAGGAAAAGGAGGCCAGGAAGCAAAAGGCCAAGGTCAAGACCGTCGAGGTCAAGGGCATCCGCCTGTCCGTCAGGATCGGCGACCATGACCTGGACATCCGCAAGGAACAGGCCAAGAAATTCCTCGACAACGGCGACAAGGTCAAGATCGAGATCATCCTCCGCGGCCGCGAGCGCCGCCACGGGGACCTGGCCGCCCAGATCATCCAGAAGTTCGTCGCGGCGCTGAACGCCGAGATGCCCGTCAAGGTCGAACAGCCGGTTTCGCGGCAAGGCGGGCAGTTGACAAGCATCGTCGGAAAAGCGTAATATCCGGGAACCAGACAAGGGGGCCGGACCAGCTCCGGAACCCTTTTTGCAAGCTTAGTTTTCGCCCTATGAAGACCCACAAAGCCGTGGCCAAAAGGTTCAAGATAACCAAGAACGGGAAGATCCTGAAGCGCAAGAACGGTCAGGACCATTTCAATTCCCGCGAATCCGGCGTCATCACCCGAAACAAGCGGCGCGACGTGTCGCTTCAGGGCAAGCTGTCCCGGACGATCAAGAAAGCCATCGTGAAACCATAACAGGGGCCGTCGGCGCCACAGGCGCCCGGACCTCTGAAACGACACCCTTATGCCGAGAGTAAAGCGCGGAACAGCACATCTCAAACGCCGCAAGAACATACTGGCCCGGACCAAGGGCTTCATGTGGGGCCGCAAGAGCAAGGTGACCCTGGCCAAGATCGCCGGCCTCAAGGCGGGCAAGAACGCCTACAGCGGCCGCAAACTGAAGAAGCGCGACATGCGGGCGCTGTTCCAGATCAGGATCAGCGCGGCCGTCCGCGAACAGGGCCTGTCCTACAGCAAGTTCATGGGCCTGGTCCACAAGGCCGGCATCGCCCTGGACCGCAAGATCATGTCCCAGCTGGCGGCCAAGCATCCGAAGATCTTCAACGAAGTGGTGGCCGCCGCCAAGAAATAAGCCCGATCGATGAGCCCCGCGCCGGAATAAGGCGCGGGGTTTTGTTATTTCGGCGACCGGCGGGTCTTGACAAACGACCCGATTTGTGCTAAATTACGACGTTTCAAGCTCTGTCTTGAAGCGCCGCGCTTCGGCGCGGAGGTGGTTCGTTGACAACCCGCAGCCGAAGGATCAAAACCCTTTGCCGAAACACTGGAGGAGACCATGAGCGAAGAGAAGAAGGGCCCGGAGAACGCGGCGCCTGGCGCCGAACCGTCCGTCATCGTCGACCGTGAGCAGTTGGGCCTCCCGCCCGAGGACGCGAAGTCCGGGGACGCCGACGCCCCCGCCGCCGGCGGCAACGCCGACGACACCCTGCCCGCCAGCCCCGAGGAGCTGGAGGCCGAGGACCGCGAGATCATCGTGGGCGGCAAGAAGCGGATGGCCATCAAGGTCGCCGCCGTCCTGCTGCTCGCCGTGCTGCTCGGCATCGTCATCGCCTTCCTGGTCACCAGCGCGCGCGACATCAACCGCGCCGCGGC
>JBAIWZ010000183.1:0-8523 GCA_037916955.1 Acutalibacteraceae bacterium
CGCCGAAAAGTATGGACGAGAAGAAGGTCAGCGAAGCCAGGACGCCGCCGTGGCCGAAGGCGCGGCTGAAGAAGGACGAGCCGCCGGCGTGGACGAAGAAATCGTGCCAGCGCCGGAAGATCAGAAGCATCGGCAGGCAGCCGGCGGCCCCGGCGGCCAGGCACCACAGCCAGGTCCGGACCGCCCGGAACCGGCCGGCGGCGCGGCGCTCGAGCAGGAAAAGGTTCTCCAGCAGGAGGAAGACCCCGAAGGTGACGTGGCCGTACAGGCCGAGGACGGAAACGGCGATCCAGGCCGCGCCGCTCTTGGCGTCCTGGCGGACCGCGAACCGGCGGAGGCAGATCAGCGACAGGGCGGCCAGGCAGAACAGCAGGCTGTAACCCCGGATCTCCGTGGCGAATTTGACGTGGAGCGGGTCGAGCGCGGCCAGGCCGGCCGCCAGCAGGCCGGCGCGATCGCCGAAGAATCCGCGGCCGAGGCGCCAGACCAGCCAGACGCCGAGCAGGCTGAAGGCGAAGGACATGGCCGCGAGCGCCGGGATCGAGCCGCCGAAGATCTTCATCCAGGCCGAGAGCAGGGCGACGAACAGGCCGGGCGTGCTGTCATACCCCGACAGCCGGACGGCGTCGATCAGCCCCCGCGAGGCGAAGAAGATCGAGTAGGCCTCGTCGTACCAGACGATCTTGGCCGTGGTCAGCCCGCCGATCGACGTCCAGAACATCGGCAGCCGGACAGCCGCGGCCGCGACAAGAATCCCGGCCAGGAGGGCCGGGTCGGCGGGTCGTTTCGGTCGGTCGGCCGTGATCGCGGTCATCGTTGCTCAGCCGGGCGAGCGGCGGCTCAGCCCGGGAATTCGATCCGGTCCATCGCCCGGGGCGCGGCGATCCAGTAGATGGTGATCACCGCCCAGGAGACGATCAGGATGCCGAAGATGGAGAGCGTATCGATCTGACCGACGAGCAGGTAGGCCAGGGTGAAGCGGCGGACGTAGCCGGCGACGATCCAGATGTAGGCGAGACCGATGGCGGCCGCGGCCAGTCCGGCCGGCGAGGTCGAGAGCGTGTCCGGGTCGCGGTCGCGGAAGTTCGGGAAGATGCTGCCCTGCCCCAGCGTCACGGCCGTGAGCGAGACCGCGGCGCTCATCGCCGCGTAGACGAAGAACACGCCCAGCCAGAGCGGCAGGCCGAAAAGCAGGGCGGTGACGGCGGCGGCCAGGGTGATCGGCAGGCCGACGGCCGCCGACCAGAAGAAGAATTTCCAGGAAAAGAATTCGTGGATGTGGACCGGACTCGACCAGAGCACCCAGGCGCTCTTGCCTTCGAGCGACAGCGACGGAAAGACGAAACGCATGCCGATCGTCAGGGCGAAGTAGCCGATGGCCGCGAAGGCGAAGGCGACGACCGCGGCGTAGAGCTCGGTGGGGCCGAAGGCTTCCATGACCGAGATGGCCCGGGCGGCCAGGACGTAAACGATCATCAGCATCAGCAGGAATCCGGCCCGCGACAGGTCCTCGGCGTTCCTGAAGAGCATCAGGCAGTCCTTCTCGAACAGGTAGCCGTAGCGCCAGCGGAACAGGCGGGGGAACGGCTGGCGGGCGGCGCGGGCTGGCGCGTCCTCGGGCCGGGCCAGGAACCCGCCTTCCTCGTGGATCCGCCAGACCGGCAGGAAATACCTCCGGCCCAGTTCGATCAGGATCAGGGCGGCGACGGCGATCAGCGCCGCGTTCAGAAGAACGAGCATGATCACCGGCCGGCCGGTCGGGCTGCCGGGCAGGACCAGCGAAACGACCTCGGCGAAGGGATGGCTGGGGAACCCGCGGAAAATGGCGGAGAGCCGGTCTCCGGCCGCCGCGGCGGCCTCCGGCGTACCGACGTTGAAGAGGGTGAACAGCGACCGGGGGATGATGCGGCGGATCAGGCCGAAGAGCAGCGCCAGGAAGAACGCCGCCTCGACGATCCAGAGCAGGCTCCGGCCGATGAAACGCGTCAACCAGGCCGCCAGGAAGGACAGCAGGCCGCCGGTCACGGCGATGAAGAAGACGAACAGCAGCAGGACGATCGCGCAGAACAGGTAGTAGGCGGCGGAGGCGGCGGAGGCGACGCCGAGGGCGATGATCGCCGGCAGCCCGAGAAAGATCACCGGCCAGGCGGCCAGGAGCGCGGCGCCGGAGAAGCGGTAGATGAAAACGGCCAGAGGGTCGACCGGCATGGCGGCCAGGAACCGGACCTCGTCGGCGCGGAAGATGTGGTTGACCGAGGAAACGACGAAGCTCATCGCGCCGAGCAGGAAGATCAGGGAGAAGGAGCTCTCCAGCACGTAGCGGGCGATGAGCGGGCCGGCCAGCGGCTCGGCCAGCAGCGCCTGGAACGAACGCAGGAAGAACACGTAGGCGCCGACGAAGATGCCGGCGCCGATGACAACGAAGACGGCCGCCACCACGGCGGTCGCCCAGTTGAGTTCCAGGAAGGCCTTGCGGACGATGCGCCTCTGGTTGCCGAACAGCAGCGCCAGCGACCCGAACATAGCTAGGCGGTCAGTTTGAGATAATCATCCTCGAGGCCGCCGCCGGGCAGGCCGGCCTTGGTCCCGAGTTCGGCCACCGTCCCCTCCTCGATCAGCCGGCCGTCCTTGAGGATGCCGATGCGCGAGCAGAGCTCCTGGGCGATCGGCATGGTGTGGGTGGAAAGGAGGACCGCTCCGCCGGCCGCGGCGAACTCGCGCAGGAGTTCCTTGGTGACGCGGGCGCTGGCCGGATCGAGTCCGACCATCGGTTCGTCGACCAGGAGCAGCGACGGCTGGTGCAGGAGCGCGGCCATGACCGAGAACTTCTGCTTGTTGCCGCGGGAATACTGGCCGAAGTAGCCGGCCGAGGTCTTCTCCAGGCCGTAGCGGGCGATCAGCTCTGCGACGCGGCGGTCGCGCAGGGCGCGGTCCATGCCGAACAGCTGGCCGACGAACTCCATGAACTCGCGGCCGGTCAGCCGGTCGTAGGCCGCCGGATCGTCGGGGATGTAGCCGACGAGCCGCTTCACCTTGGTCGGCGAATGCAGGGCGTCCAGCCCGGCGACTTTGATCGTCCCCTTGGTCGGTTTGTAAAGGCCGGCGATCATCTTGATCGTCGTCGTCTTGCCCGAACCGTTCGGGCCGATCAGTCCGTAGATCTCGCCGGACCCGATCGTCAGCGACAGGTCATCGACGGCGGCCAGGCCGCCGAATTTTTTTTGGACGGACCTCAGTTCCAGGGTCGGTTTCGGCATAGGCAATCATTATACCACAATTACAGCCGGGGCGTGAATGCCGTTAATTGGCTAACTGTTGATAAAAAACTTGACAGGTATGTATGCGGTTCTACACTGAAGACAGGAGGACCCGATTATGGGCAGGATGTACAAAATCGCGCTGGCGATACTGTACTTGGCCCAGATCATCGTCCTGGTGCGGGAACCAGCGGCACATCTTTACAAGGTAGCGATCGAGAAAGATGAGCCGAGCGCGGCGAGCGCGCCAGTGGTCGTGGATCTGCGACAGGTGTTGAAGCAGGCTTTCAGGACCTTCGGGCTGGCCCAGTGCATCTCGGCCGCTCCCCCGCCCCGGAACGACAGCGTCAGCGTGCAGATCGACAAGGAGGCGCACCAGCATACGCCCGAGGACAAACAGGCGCTGGTCCGCAAGCAGCGGCGCCGCTACCACTACCTGGTCCTGCTCCTCAACTTGTACCCGGCGATAAAGAAAGATATCTGTCCGACGGCGGAACGGGCGCTGGCCTCGGTCGAGTCCGGCTTCCGCAGACTGAGCTTCTTTCCGCCAAGTCAGGCCTGAGTAATAAAAAAGGACCCCGCGACGGGGTCCTTTTTGCGTTCGATCACTGCGCCGCGTTCCGCTGCATCATCAGGCTGAGAGTGGTCTCGCCGTTTTCCGCCGACACGGTCATCTGGGCGGTGTCCTTGGTGCCGTCCGGCTGCGGATTCTTGGAATAACTCAGGATCTGGGTGCCGTTATAATCGGCGCTGGATTCGGAGGTCCAGCCGTTATCGGTCATCGCGGTCTTGTAATAAGCCGAGACGTCGTCGACCGACTTGGCCGTGGTCCAGCTGATGACGAACGTGGTCTTGCCGCCCTCGGCCGCGTAATAGGTCGAGGCCAGTTTGAGGTCGGACATCACCGGGAAGTCCGAAGGAAAATTCTTCGGCAGGGTCTTGGCCTGGTCGCCGCCGGCCACCTGGATCTCGCCGGTGGCGCCGTTGACGTCCTTATAAGTGACCGTGCCGCCGTTCTCGCCGTTGACGTTGTAAGTGACCTGCTCGCCGTTCTTGCCTTTGAAGCTGACGGAACCTCCCTGGTCGTTGATCTTCACTCCGGTCCCGGCCTCGATGGCCTTCCTCATGCCGAAACTCACCATCTTGCCGACGAGCATCTGGCCGAGCCAGCCGAGGACGGCGACGCCGAGCACGACGCCGATGATGATCTTTAGGTTCTTGTTGCTGCCGCCGGACTGGGGCTTATCCCCTGCCGGAGGCTGCGGCGGCGCGACGGGCGCGCCCTGCGGATCGATGTCCATAGTATCGCGTCAGGCCGCGGGCCGGTCGGTCCGCGGGTCCTGAATGACCGTTTGTTAACACGCACAGTATAGCATCAGAACGGCGCTATATAAAAAAGGAGGCAGATGTCTGTCTCCTTGGCGGCGTCAGTTGCGGACGGCGTCGCCGGCCGGTTCCGCCTCGAGGGCGGCCAGGACGTCCCGGATCACGCCGAGCTGGGCGTTCAGCGCCCGGAGCGTCGTCACCGGCGCGGTGGCTATCATCGGCCGGTGGGCCTCGAGGGCGGTCGCCAGCATGCGCAGGCGCTCCGCCTCTTCGGGGTGCGGCCGGCCCCGGGCGGCAAGCTCATCGAGCCGCTCGACGGCGGCGCGGCGGAGCTGGACGGCCTGGGCATGGACGCCTTCCACGGCCTGGCGCATCCGGCCGATCAGCGCGACCACGTCGGCCTCGCAGTAATCGAGGACGGCCTCGGCGGACCGGAGGCAGGCGGACGCGTCCCGCTCCATGGTTTCGGCCAGGGTCAGGTCCCCGGGCGCGAGCTTGCGGCAGAGGGCGACGGCGCGGTTGCCGTTCGACGTCTTCCGCCAGGCCTTGTCGCGGGCCTCGCGGACGGACTGGCAGGTCCATTCGTTGGCGAACGGCCGGTCGGGCCGGATGCGCTTGGTCAGCTTGCCGGCGAGTTCCTCGTCGGCCTTCAGCCGGGCCTCGAGCTCGGCGGCGCGCCGGCCGCGGACCCGGGCCAGGCACGAACCGATGCCGATCAGGATGCCGATGCCGGCGGCAATGGCGATCATGACGATGTCGGACATGGCCGACCTCCTTTCGCGTTGAAAGAGCGTGATACCGGATTTTCTGTCTTTTCCCGGACTTCTGTCAACCGCCGTTCCGGCCAGGACCGAAAAAACGGACGCCCGCGGCGTCCGTTCATTGGCTGTTCAATTGAGCACGATCAGCTCCCAGGGGAAGCCGTCGCGTCCGAAGTGGCCGTAGGCGGCGGTCGGCCGGTAGATCGGCCGCCGCAGTCCGAGCCGTTCGATGATCGCCCGCGGCCGGAAATCGAAGTTCTCCTGCACGTAGGCCGACAGGTCCTTGCCCTCGCCGGACACGGCCTTCAGCATGACCGGCTCCTCCTTGCCGATGACGTAGGCCACCGAGACCAGGCAGTTCCTGGCCAGGCCGTTGGCCACGACGTTCTTGGCGGCGAAGCGGGCCATGTAGGCGCCGGACCGGTCGACCTTCGTCGGATCTTTTCCGGAGAACGCTCCCCCGCCGTGCGGGATGAGGCCGCCGTAGGTGTCGACCATGAGTTTGCGGCCGGTCAGCCCGGTGTCGGCCTTGAAGCCGCCGCTGACGAACGAGCCGGTCGGATTGACGAAGACGCGGGCCCGGTCGGTCTCGCCGACGTTCGGTTCGATCAAGCGCTTCAGCAGCAGCCGGCGCATGTCGACGGGACTGACATCCTCCTGGTGCTGGGCGGAGACGACCACGGCCGTCACTTTTCCCTTTTCGACGGTGACCTGGGTCTTGCCGTCCGGACGCAGCCAGGAAAAGGCCGGGTCGTGCCGGCGCAGGTCGGTCAGGCCCCAGGCCAGGCGGTGCGCCAGGACCACGGGCAGCGGCAGGTACTCCGGCGTCTCGGCGGTGGCGTAGCCGTACATGATCCCCTGGTCGCCGGCGCCGCCGGTGTCGACGCCGCGGGCGATGTCCGGGGACTGTTCCTCGATGTTGGTGAAGACCTCGAGGTCGTCGTCGTAGCCGATCTCCTTGTAGACGCGGTGCGCGACCTGAGCCGGGTCGATCTCGGCCGTCGAGCTGACCTCGCCGCCGATCATCAGCGCGCCGTGCGAACCGAAGACCTCGACGGCCACGCGGCTGGCCGGATCCCGCGCCAAATAAGCGTCAAGAATGGCGTCGGCGATCTGGTCGCAGACCTTGTCGGGGTGTCCTTCGGTCACGGACTCGCAGGTCTTCATACTTCGACTCGCGGTGCCTGACACCGAGCGGAATCCTTTCCGCGAGGTGTCTGGCTCCGCAACATTGGTCAACTTAGACGCCTCTTTGAGGCGCGACGCGCCTCCGCGTCCGATCCCCGCCGTCGCTCAGAAAAACCTCTAAAACCGGCGTGAAATCACGAGAGCGCACCTTACCCCTTTTTGGCCGTTTTGGCAAGGACGGCCGGCGGTCCGGCGGCCGTAAATTCCGTTGACAATGCTTCGGCAGGTGTTAAGGTTGCGGTGTGGCTCCATCCTTCGGGACGGGTTCACCAAAACTCAACAAGGACAGTCCTTTGAAAAGTACAGAGTCTGAGAAGCCCAAGGAGGCGCGTCATGACTACGAGTAACGAAACCTCGTGCAGGGTCGGTCTGCTGTCCCGGATCGACTATCCGAGCGACGGCTTCCGCAAGGGTCTGCTGGAGCTGGCCGCGGAAGTGTTCCGCCGCGAGGACGTCCGGTTCTGCATCCTGGCCGGCGGCATCGTCGATGCCCGCTACGTCAAGGAGAAGTCCAAGAAGCTCAAGAAGCGCATCGCGGCGATCGCCAAGGAGGTCAAGGAGCTCCTGAAGCGCGAGCCCGATACGGCCAAGGCCGTCAAGGCCCGCGACGACCGCGTCGCGGAGCTGCAGGCCCAGGCCGAGCGCTTCCAGGGGTACCTGGACGAGCTGACGCCGGAGAAGATGGCGGAGCAGCTGGCGAAGCTCATCCCGTCCTTCAAGAACGGGCAGGGCGACACCATCAAGCTCTACGTCTTCCCCAGCCCGGCCTACGACGGCGAGATCGGCAAGACCGTTGCCGAGCTCCTCGCCGAGAAGTACCGCCCGGACGACGTCCGCGCCTATTCGCGCGGCGGCGACCGCCTGACGATCAAGCAGGCGATGAAGGACATCGAGGTCCTCGTCCCCGAGAAGAACGTCTGGATGCGCGGCGACTACTTCTCGACGCCCGTCGAGCGCGTGCTCAAGGACCGCCGCCGTCAGACGGCGACCAAGCTGCCCGACATGTACGTCGTCGGGTGCTTCGGCTCGACCATCACCAAGCCCATGGGCGAGGCGCCCCGGCCGTTCGTCACGGTCCCGGTGCTGCACCGCCTGCAGGAGGTGAGGGTCAACGAGAACCAGATCGGCGTCCGCGTGATGACGATCTCGCGCGATCGTCCCGAGCCGGTGACGCGCAACTACTCCTTCAAGGACCACGTCCAGGCGGAGCGCACGTTCATCGAGCTTCCCAAGAAGCTCTCGCCCCGCCAGGTCAAGCTCCTCGAGATCCTCAAGGATCGCGGCAAGATGCCGGTCGGCCTCCTGGCCGACGAGGCCAAGCTGACCTCCGAGTCGGTCCGAAGCGCCCTGCTGCCGCTGGTCAACCGCGACGGCAAGCGGCCGAAGAACTGGCCGGGCCTCCGCTTCGACGCGGAGTCCAAGCGCTTCGACTTCGACGGCTACTGGGTCCGCGAGAACCTGCGGTACCCGGCTCCGCCCGAGGACCGCAAGGTGGACTCGATCTTCGCCTTCGGCTGCCTCCACGCCGGCTCGATCTACGCCGACTACCGGTACCTGCTGGACACGCTGCCTCGGGTGATCCTCGAGCGCAACGCTACCATCCTGGTCGGCGCCGGCGACTTCGTCGAGGGCATCAAGCACAGCTTGCTGCTCAAGGGCGAGGTCTACGGCGGCCTGAACGTCACCTGCCAGGAGACCCTGGCCGGCGAGATCATGGCCAAGATCGTGGTCGACGTCTTCCGCGAGCGCTTCCAGAGGGCCCTGGCGCAGCTGCCGGGCAAGTCCTCTCCGGAGCAGATCATGCGGCTGGTCGGCGAATCGCTGCTGACCGTCGTGATGATCCCGGGCAACCACGACCTGTGGTCGCTCGAGGCCGGCTTCTCGCCGCTCGTGGTCATGAAGATGACCCTGATCCGGCGGGTCTGCCAGGGCATCGCGGAGATGCTCAACGCCAAGGGCTACTGCCTGTCGTGTCTGGGCGGCCTGATCGA
>JBAIWZ010000184.1:0-2752 GCA_037916955.1 Acutalibacteraceae bacterium
CGGCCGCTATCTTATGACCGCTGATCCAACGGACGATCTTTGCTGGCATAAACGCGATTTCAAAGGCGCGACGTTAACGGGTCAGGCCTATTTTTATTACGATACGGACGCGTTTTTTGGTGCGACACGGCTGGCGGCCGCGGCACTTGACACCGCGCGCGCTTCTGTTAGTCTTCCCGCACCGCGGATGGACCGCGGTGTTCTTTCACCGCAGGATGCGACCAGGAGGTCCGAAATGCGCGAGATCAGGAATGCGTATTGTCTGCTCGTTTTTTTGGCGGCCGTGGCGGCCATTTCCTTTGGCGGTTGCGGCTCGTCCGACGCCGAGATCTCGCCGTACGGCAGCCTGACGCAGGCGGCCACGGCGGAGAGTCCCGACGTCTATCCCTTCGTCATGGGCGCGACCAACCTGCGGGTCGGCGAGATCCGCATCTGGAACGACGCCGACAACCTCTACGTCGAGTACGTCATGGACGCGGGGTACACCCTCGGCGAGGCGCACGTCTGCGTCTCGACCGCGGCCTTCCCCTGGACGCCGCCGGGGCAGTGCCCGTACCAGCAGGATCCGATGCAGGCCGGCACGGCGGCGTGGACGTTCACCGTTCCGCTCGCCGACCTCGGCCTGACGGCCCCGGCCTGTGACGCCCTGCTCTACCTGCAGGTCCACTCGGCGGTCGTCAACACCGCGACCGGCGAAAAAGTCGGCAGCGCCTACGCCGGCACGTTCAAGGGACGGATCTCCTACGTGATCACTTGCGAACCGCCCCCGTCCGTCGGCTGCACCTACACGCAGGGCTACTGGAAGACGCACCCGAGCGCCTGGCCGGTGCCCGGCCTGACCATCGGCGGCGTCTGGTACACGCGCTCCCAGCTCATCAATCTGCTGAAGACCGCGCCCAGGGGCGATGCCAGCCTGATCCTCGGCGACCAGCTGATCGCCTCCATGCTCGACGTCGCGAGCGGCGCCAGCACGAACGCCGAGGTCTCCCAAGCCCTGGCCGACGCGCAATCCTGGATGGCGGCCAACAAGGACGCCGACGGGCTCCTGCCGTACGGCATCCGGCCGACGGCGGACGGCATCCCCAACCCGGAGGCCTGGGACCAGGCCATCAACCTCGGGGCCGTGCTCGACCTGTTCAACAACGGGCTCGACGGTCCGCCGCACTGTCAGTAACGACGAAACGGTTCATTCCGATCCGGCCGGCACATCTGTGCCGGTTTTTTTTGGCCGGCGGTGCCGATGGCGGACTCCATCCACAGACAAAAAGCCGCTATATCTGGCCCAATTAAGGCTTGACAAACGGGGCTTACTCCGCTAATTTGCACCGAACGTTCTTTACATCGTAACGTCCGCCGGCGCAGTCGCGGCCGGAGCAACCACCGCCACACCAACGCGCGCAAGCGCGGGAGAACCGCCATGATCGAGTCCGAATATCGCGGGGTCTTCGACCGCGTCTTCCAGATGAACATCGCGCGGCGCAGCCGCACCGCTCACGGGCAGGACGCCGGGGCGCAGACCAGCGCCGACAAGCTGCCGCTGCTGCTCCAGGGCGAGGCGCTGCGGACCCGGGTCGCGCTGAACTCGGTCGAGCTGTCCGACGACGTCTTCTTCGACGCCAGCCGGACGCTGTACCGGTCCGGCGACGCCGACCCGCTCAACGCCGCCGGCCTCCGCGACCGCTGCGAGCGCTGGTTCGACATCGCCACGGCCGGACTCATCGACCGGGCCGCCTACGAGGCGAAGTTCCTCGAGATCGAGGCGCTGTCCGCCCGGCTCGGCTGGCCGGCGCAATTGAACCGCCGCTACCGGACCTGGACGCCGAAGTATCTCGTGCTCCAGACCCCGCCGATCCACATCGACGCCATGATGGACGACTTCTACGCCAGGATCGCCCAGCGCGCCGGAAGCCTCGTGCTCGACACGGAGCCGCCCTCGAACGAACAGGTGGCGCGGACCATGGCCTACGCCGACGTGATGATGGACGGCGAGATCCATCCCTGGTCCGACGGCTGCTCGCGAGTGGCGACGGCGCTGGTCATGTGGCTGGCGGCGCTCACCGAAACGGCGCCGCTCTACGCGCCGACCAAGCCCGAACACTACGCGACCATCCGCGACCTGGAGGCGCACGCGGCCTACTTCCAGGAGTGCCTGCGCCGCGGTTCGGAGCTCGTCCGGCAGGCGGCCGGAACCTAGACGATCACCCCGCAATCTGCGATCATGCAGTCGCGGGGTTTTTCTTTTTTGCCGAACATGACGCCAGAACTCGACAAGCGCCGAGCCGACGCGCTGGACTTCGTCCGGCGGCGTCACGGCGGTCTGCCCGAACGGAGCGACGGCCCGGCTTGGCGGCACCTCGACCGAGTTTCGCGGCTGCTGGAGGCCGTGCTCGGCGACGCCGGGGAAGGAAGCGCCGACGAACGCGCCGAGATCGCCGTCGCCGCCCTCGGCCACGACACGCTCGAGGACACGCCGACGACCGCCGACGAACTGGCCGCGGTCTTCGGGCCGCGCGGGGTCGCGCTCATCGAAGGCATGACCAACCGGTTCGGCGACGACCATCCCGCGCCGTACGTGAAGCAGGTCGCCGGCGCCGAGGAAGCGGTCCGCCTGATCAAGCTCGCCGACCTGTTCGACAACTGCTCGGGCGTAACCTACAACATCGGACGCCTCGGATCGAAGTGGGCCGAGTCGTATTTCCTGCCGATCGTCGAACCGATGATCGCCGCGGTGACGGAGACCGGGTTCGCGGTC
>JBAIWZ010000185.1:0-1753 GCA_037916955.1 Acutalibacteraceae bacterium
CTCGCGGCCGAACTTACCCCGGCGGCGCCGGCGCTGCCGATCGAAGCGCCGAAACAGGGAAATTAAAAACGGCGGCCTGTGCCGCCGGTGGACGGGCGCGAGCCCGTTTTTTTATATTCTGGACGCGATCGCCCTTCCCGCCAGCACGCCGTTCATCGAGGCCTGCAGGAGGCCGCGGGTGTAACCGGCGCCGTCGCCGGCGACGTACAAACCCGGCGAAGCCGTCTCGAAGGTCTCTTCGTCGGCGTCTATCTTATAAGAATAGAATTTGACCTCGATGCCGTAGAGCAGGGTGTGCTTGGAGGCGATGCCGGGCGCGATCGTTTCCATGGCGTCGAGCATCTCGACAATGCCCTGGAGGTGGCGATGAGGGACGGCCAGGGCCAGGTCGCCCGGCACGGCCTCGGGCGCGGTCAGAGTCGGCTGAACCAGCCAGGACTTGAGCTTCTCCTGCTTGGAACGACGTCCGTCGCGCAGGTCGCCGAGCCGCTGGACCAGCACGCCTCCGCCCGCCAGCTTGTTGGCGAGTCCCGAGATGTACTTGCCGTAGCCGAGCGGATCGTCGAACGGCTCGGTGAAGGTCTGGGTCATCAGCACGGCGAAATTGGTGTTCAGACTCTTCTTGCCCTTGTAGGAATGGCCGTTGACCGTCTTCAGGCCGCGGTAGTCCTCCTGGGCCACGAACCCGTCCGGGCACATGCAGAAGGTGCGGACCCGGTCGCCGTTCCTGGATTCGAAGTAAAGCTTGGCTTCGTAGAGAAGGTCGGTGATCTGGCGGAGCGTGTCGGAGCGGACCTCAACGCGGACGCCGACGTCGATGCCGTTGTTGCGGAGTTTGAGTCCGAGCTTGCGGGCCTGTCCGGCGAACCACTCGGCGCCGAACCGGCCGGGCGCGACGACGACGTGCTGGGCCGAAGTTTCCTGGCCGTCCTCGCCGCGCAGGATGTAGCCGCTGGCGCCGACGCGGACGATCTCGCTGATCGGCGAATCGACGCGGATGACGACGCCTTTGCCCAAGAGATGCTTGCGGATGTTCTCGACGATGGTGTAGGCGGTGTCGGTGCCAAGGTGGCGGATCGGGAAGTAGGCCAGGTCGAGGTTCGACGACAGAGCGCGGGTGCGAAGCGACTGGACCTTCTCCCAGCGGACCGGGTCGGACTTGGCCTCGACCAGGTCGGGCTTGCCGCCGAAGGCGATGTAGCGGCCGTCGACGTAGGCCATCAGTTCGCCGAAGCGGGTCTCGCCGACGCACTGGCCGACGGTGCCGCCGACGCAGCTCGACAGGTCGAGTTTGCCGTCGGAAAAAGCGCCGGCGCCGCCCCAGCCCGAGGTGGCGTTGGCCCGGTCGCCGGCGGCGCGGACCGGACCGCGCTCGAACACGACGACGCGCGCCTGGGGAGCGCGCTCGATGATCTCCATGGCCGCGAACATGCCGGCGGGTCCGGCTCCGATCACGGCCGCGTCGAATTTTACGGCGTTTTCAGGCATCTTCTTCTGACGACCCGAAATTATCCTGAAACAGCTTAATCCTTTTGAGTTTTAAGTTCAAATAGGACACCGCCCCATGCCTCTTGATATTTTTCTGGCCATTCTCTATTATGGCTTCACTGCGAGGGCGGCTAGCTCAGTTGGTTAGAGCGTCACATTGACATTGTGAAGGTCAGAGGTTCGACTCCTCTGCCGCCCACCACGAAAACGCCTCAGGCTTTTGCCTGGGGCGTTTTTGTGGACCGACGCCAAGAGGAGTCGAAGG
>JBAIWZ010000186.1:0-1771 GCA_037916955.1 Acutalibacteraceae bacterium
GGCCGCCCTCAGGGTCGCCGAAGCGCTCGATTACGCCTGGAATTTTGTCGACGGGGGCAAGCCGCTCAAGGTCATGCACCGCGACATCAAGCCGGAGAATATCCTGGTCTCGCTCGACGCCTCCGGCAAACCGGTCGAGATCAAGGTCGCCGATTTCGGGCTGTCCAAATCGCTCAGCGAGATCGTCGATACCGACGACCTGACCAAGACCAGCCAGGTGATGGGAACGACCAATTTCCTGCCGCCCGAGGTGGTCGATATCGCCGGGACCTCGCGCGAAGGGACGGCCCGCATGGAGAAACTGGAGGCCGCCGGGCAGAAGATCGACATCTACGCGCTGGGGATCACCCTCTACCGCTCGTTCACCGGCAACTACCCGCCGGAACGGAACTTCAGCGGCAGAGACGGCGCCGTCCGCTGGTACCGTTTCGCGCTGGCGACCGGCACAGCGCGCGAACCGTACACCCTGGCCAAGCCTGACGCCATCCCAGCCGACCTCTGGCACATTATCGTCAAAGCGACCGAGATCGATCCGGCCAGGCGCTACCAGAGCTGGGGAGAGCTGATCAGCGACCTCGCCGCTTACCAGAAACGGCACCAGGTCCAGGATTCGCTCGGACGGGCGATCACGACCGCCTTCAGCACCAACACGGAAGAGTTCAGCGGTCACGTCGTCAACGAAGATGAAGCCAGCCGTTTGGCCAAGCTCGTGCCGGAACGCGATTATCCGGTCGACCCGGGAGGCCGGCAGAGGGCGGAAGACGATCTTTCGGTCGTCAGGAAACTGATCGTGACCCTGGAAAAGGTCTCGACCTTCGACGAGCACCTGCCTGAACTGCGGCTCAACCTCCTGAGCATCGAATTGTGGCTCCGGATCAACCTGCCCAAGATCGACCCGCACGCGACGATCAAGAACATGTCGAGACAGGAGGCTGAAGCGGCTTTGACGGTGATCGCCGAAGCGGACCGGACCCTGCCGGCCAGCGCGTTCGCCCCCAATCTCGCTTTTGCCCGGACCACGATCTCGCTGGTCCGCCCGGCGGATTCGGGCGGCAGCGAGGACCTCTCGGCGGTGATGGGCAAGATCGCCACGGGGAGCTATGACCCCGACCCGATCGAGATCACAGAACTGGCCGGACGGCTACAGGCCGGGATCGACACCATCGAAAAACGGGCAACCGCGCCGGCCCCGGGCGACGCCGAGCTGATCGCCGATCTGGCCGGATATGCTGAACTGTTGCAAAATTTAGTCGATAAAAAGGGGGGATAAGAAATGCAGGCAGGAAGGATCGAAATACCGTCGCACATGAAAAGAAGGGTCGCCGTCGGGCCCGTCCAGATGAGCCTGCATTCCTTCTGCTGCACGCTGACCGCCGCCGGTGCCAATACTAAACCGGTGGCGCTGGCCGCCAACCTGGCGCGGATCGCCAAAGGCGAATTATTCCTGCGAACGGACGCCTCCGTCCTGGCCTCGTTCCGCGACCAGATCGTCGGCGAAAACCTGCACACCCACCCGGATACCACGGTCCGCTCGGCGGCGCTGTCCGCCTTGCGGTACGTCTGCCTGCCCGCCCCCCTGCCGACAGCCTTAAAGCAGATAGAGAACCGCAAGCCGGATTCCAGCCTCGGGAATGACCTGTTCGGCTACTCAGGCGCGACCAATATCGGTAAACGGAGCGAAAACGAAGACACTTTCGGCCTGGCCGGCGCGGACCAGACCATCGTCGGCATCGTCGCCGACGGGATGGGCGGCCACGAGAACGGCGCCGCC
>JBAIWZ010000187.1:0-4853 GCA_037916955.1 Acutalibacteraceae bacterium
GCGAGATCGTACGCGCGGCGGCCCTGCACGCGCTTCGCGGAGTACGCGGGCGGCACCTGCTCGATGGCGCCGGTGAGCGCGGGGATCGCGGCGAGGACGGCGGCGCGCGCGGGGCGCGGCGCCTCGCGCACGACGGCGCCGTGCAGGTCCTCGGTGTCGGTCTCGGCGCCGAAGGCGATCGTCGCGTCGTAGACCTTGGGGTCGCCGCTCACGTGCGGCAGGAGGCGCGTCGCGCGCCCGACGAGGACGACGAGGAGGCCCGTGGCGAACGGGTCGAGCGTGCCGGCGTGGCCGATCCGACGCTCGCCGGTGATCCGGCGCAGGCGGTCGATGACGTCGTGGGAGGTAATGCCGGCGGGCTTGTCGATCAGGAGGAAGCCGGCGGTTTCGTTCAGAGGTTCGGGCATATCCGGGGTCAGTGTAGGCCAGGCGGCGGTCCGCGACAATGGTTTCGCGACCTGCAGTAGATCGGCACTTTCAAAAAACGCGGGGCGGATAAGGCCGAAAATGCGCCCCATCTCCCCAAAAGGGACAGTCCCTTTTGGGGAGATGCTTTTGGTCCGGGTGCGGCGGCGTTGACTGCGTGCCGATCCATTGCTAGGGTGCGGGCGGGAAAAGACGTTCCTTCCCAAAGGAGACGGACATGAAAGAGGACAAGCGGGACCTGAAAACCCCGAGCGGTTCGAGCGTTTTCGTCAGCGTCGGCGGCGGCGAGCCGGAACCGGACGAGCTGGTCGAGGCGGTGCACGACGAGATCCGGGCCGTCCCGGCGTCCGAGGAGATGAGGGACTTCGCCTGCGGCCACCGCGGCCCGAGCCTGTACCACATGGACCTCTACGGCCAGGTGCTGCACAGCAACGGCGCGAGCCCGGAGAAATGCGGCGAGTGCGCCGCGGCCTGGTTCAGGTCGATCACCTGCCGCTGCTCGCTCTGCGGCCTGGCGATCCTGCCGGGCGGCGGTGTCGCCCTCTACGACTACAGCCGCAAGATGAAGCCGGAGCGCGTCACCGAGGTCGCGAGCGGCGCCCTCGGCTGCATGCGCTGGTTCTGCTGTCCGTCCGGCGGCTTCTTCGCCGGCCATTGGACCGGTACCGGCTTCCGTTCCGCCTTCGCCGGCGGCGGCACGATCGTCGACCAGGTGGCTCGCACGGGCGAGGCGGTCGTCGGCGTCCCCGATGACATGGCCGCCGCCCAGGTTCCCGAGGAGCCCCGGTTGCCGCCGCGGCCCCCGCGCGTGTCCTGGTCTGACCGCCTCCGGAACCTCTTCCGCGGCCGCTGAGCCGGCCGATCCGTCCGTCCTTTTGCCGCCCCGCCCCGTCTTTCGGGGCGTTTTTTAATGTTCAAGGGTTGACCGCCGCATAAATTGCGGTTAACATACGGATACTTGCGTCAGCCGCCGATCTAACGCGCGGCGGCCGGCGCCGAACCTATGAACATCTCCGAACTGGCCAGGCGATTGCGCACCAACCCCGATGAGCTGCGGGAAAAACTCCCGATGCTGGGTTTTGATATCGGCCGGCGGGCGATCAAGGTGGACGACCGTCTCGTCGAGCGCATCATGACCAAGTGGAACGAGATGTCCAAGCTGGCCCGGCTCAAGGAAAAATACCAGCAGGAGCAGCAGATCAAGGAGCAGGCCATCGCCAAGGTCAAGGAAGTCGCCCTGCCGAAGGTCATCACCGTCCGCGATTTCGCCGCCAAGCTGGCCCTGCCGCTGAACATCGTCATCGGCGAGCTGATGAAGAACGGCATCCTGGCCTCGGTCAACGAGCGCATCGACGCGACCACGGCCAGCATCGTCGCCGAGGACCTCGGCTACAAGGTCTCGACCGAGGAGGAAAAGGCGCCGGCCCAGCAGACCGGCATGTCCGCCGAGGACCTGAAGGCCCTGCTCGGCCAGGAGGACGAGGCCAAGCTCCAGGCCCGGCCGCCGGTGGTCGTGGTCATGGGCCACGTCGACCACGGCAAGACCATGCTGCTCGACGCCATCCGCAAGACCAACGTCGTCAAGTCCGAGGCCGGCGGCATCACCCAGCACATCGGCGCCTACCAGGTGGAAAAGAAGGGCCGCCGGATCACCTTCATCGACACTCCCGGCCACGAGGCCTTCACCGTCATGCGCTCCCGCGGCGCGCGCGTCGCCGATATCGCCATCCTGGTGGTGGCGGCCGACGACGGCGTCCAGCCGCAGACCGTCGAGGTCATCAAGATCATCGACGCGGCCAAGCTGCCCTTCGTAGTCGCCCTGAACAAGATGGACAAGCCGGACGTGGATCCCCAGCGGGTCAAGACCCAGCTGTCCGAGCACGGCCTGCTGCCCGAAGAGTGGGGCGGCAAGACGGTCATCGTCCCGGTGTCGGCCAAGACCGGCAAGGGCATCGATGAACTGCTCGACACCATCCTGCTCGTCGCCGACATCGAAAAGGACCGCATCCGGGCCAACCCGGACCGCCGCGGCGTCGGCACCGTGATCGAATCGCACATCGACAAAGGCGAGGGCCCGGTGGCCACCGTCCTGGTCCAGGCCGGCACGCTCCGCCGCAACGACATCCTGGCCATCGGCGACTCGGCCTACGGCCGGATCCGGGCCATGAAGGACTGGCAGAACCGGTTCGTGGAGAAGGCCGAGCCCGGCATGCCGGTCAAGGTCCTGGGCTTCAAGATCGCGCCCCAGGTCGGCGACATCGCCGAGGTGCCGGAAGCCGGCAAGGACCTGAAGAAGCTGAAGAAGCAGTACTCCGCCGACAAGCAGACCTCGATCTCCGCCGCGCCCGCCCCGAGCGAAGAGGAAAAGGCCGGCGAGAAGAAGATCCTGAACATCGTCCTGAAGACCGACGTGCTGGGCTCGCTCGAGGCCATCACCGGCACCCTGGAAAAGATGAACACCGCCGAGGTCGGCGTGACCGTGGTCAGCAAGGGACTCGGCAACATCAGCGACACCGACGTGCTGTCGGCCGAGGCCGCGTCCGGCGTGGTCATGGGCTTCAATGTGCTCTCGACCCGCGAGGCCGACGTTCTGGCCCGCGACAAGAAGGTGGAGATCAAGCTCTACAAGATCATCTACGAACTGTTCGACGAGGTTAAGCGGCGCCTCCAGGCCATGCTGCCGGCGGAGGTCATCACCACGCACCTCGGTAAACTGGAGGTATTGGCCCTGTTCCGCAGCGACAAGACCGGCCACGTGGTCGGCGGGCGCGTCACCGACGGCCATCTGGCCACGGGCGCCAGCGTGGTCATCTACCGCGGCGAACAGCCGATGGGCGAGGGGACCATCGCCCAGCTCCAGAGCGGCAA
Source organism: Acutalibacteraceae bacterium (assembly GCA_037916955.1). Lineage (GTDB taxonomy): Bacteria > Patescibacteriota > Patescibacteriia > SG8-24 > SG8-24 > JBAIWZ01. Next base: position 3,295 of record JBAIWZ010000187.1, read on the forward strand.
GTCCGACGTCAAGGAGGTCCGCCAGGGCCAGGAATGCGGCATGAAGATCGCCACCAAGACGGCGCTTCAGGTCGGCGACGTCGTCGACGTCTTCACCGTCGAGCGCAAGGAACGCAAACTCGTCCTGCCGAAGTAGTTGTCCCCAGCGCGGCCCTTGCCAGCCGCGCCGCGAGGTGGAAATTCCGAAGTGGAAAGTGCTAGAGTGGAAGTGTCGAAACATTATCCACCGACCCGCTTTCCATTTTTTCTTTCTATGGAACTGACGTTCACCGACAAGGATTTCAAAAAAGAGGTGCTGCAGTCGAAGGAGCCCGTGCTCGTCGATTTCTGGGCGCCCTGGTGCGGCCCGTGCAAGAAGATGGGGCCGGTCATCGAGGAGCTGGCCGCCGAGTTCGCCAAGGAGCCGGTCAAGATCGGAAAGCTGAACGTCGACGACAACCAGCTCACGCCGAACACCTACAACATCATGAGCATCCCGACGCTGATGATCTTCAAGAACGGCCAGCCGGTCGAACAGCTGGTCGGGCTTCATCCCAAGAACGAGCTCGCCGAGAAGATCCGCGAGCACCTGAAGTGATACCGGCCGCGCCCGTCCGGCGCGGCGAAGCGACATGCGCGACGTCATCATCATCGGTTCCGGTCCGGCCGGCTACACGGCGGCGATCTACGCCGCCCGGGCCGGCCTTTATCCGCTCGTCCTCGAGGGCGAGACGCCCGGCGGCCAGCTGACGCTGACCACGGTCATCGAGAATTTCCCCGGCTTCCCGGAAGGGATCGACGGCGGCGAATTGATGTCGGCCATGCGCAAGCAGGCCGAGCGCTTCGGCGCCAAGATCGAGGCCGAAAAGGCGACGGCGGTCGACCTTTCGTCGCGGCCGTTCAAGGTGACGGTCGGCGACCGGATCGAGGAGGCCAAGACGGTGATCGTCGCCACCGGCGGCTCGGCCAAACGGCTGGGCCTCGAGTCCGAGGCCGCCCTCTACGGCCGCGGCGTCTCCACCTGCGCCACCTGCGACGCCTTCTTCTACCGCGGCAAGCGCGTCGCGGTCGTCGGCGGCGGCGACTCGGCCATGGAAGAGGCGGATTTCCTGACCCGCTTCGCCGACAAGGTGATCATGCTCGTCCGCCGCGACGTGCTCCGCGCCTCCAAGGCGATGCAGGACCGCGTCCGCGCCAATCCCAAGATCGAGTTCGTCTGGAACGTGCTGGTCGACGAGATCATGGACGCCAAGGCCGGCAAGGTGACCGGCGTCCGGCTGAGGCACGCCAAGACCGGCGAACTGTCGGAGATCAAGATCGACGGCTTCTTCGCGGTCATCGGCCATGAGCCGAATTCCGCGCTGTTCAAGGGCCAGCTGGAGCTGGACGAGGCCGGCTACGTCAGGGTCGCCGGCGGCGCGGGGACGAGCGTCCCCGGGGTCTTCGTTTGCGGCGACGTCGCCGACGCGCGCTACCGTCAGGCGGTCACCGCGGCCGGTTCGGGCTGCAAGGCCGCCCTCGAGGCGCTGCATTTCCTGGAAAATAATCCGTGATCCGAAAAGGGTCCGGTCGCGGGGGGG
>JBAIWZ010000188.1:0-3581 GCA_037916955.1 Acutalibacteraceae bacterium
GACTGGTCGTCGACCGCTATCGCGACGTGCTGGTCGTCCAGATATCGACCGCCGGCATGGAGCGTCTGCGGGACGACGCCGTCGCCGCCCTGGTCGAGGTCTTCTCGCCCCGCGCCATCGTCGAGCGCAGCGACCTGCCCGTCCGCAAGGAGGAGGGCCTGGAAGATAACGTCGGAGTGCTACGCGGCGAGGATCCCGGCCTGGTGCCGTTCAGCGAGAACGGCTGGAAATTCCTGGCCGACGTGATGAAAGGACAGAAGACCGGCTTCTTCCTCGACCAGAAACAGCTGCGCCGCCGCGTGTCCGACCTGGCCGCGGGACGAGAAACGCTCAACATCTTTTCCTACACCGGCGCTGCCGGCATCGCCGCGGCCAAGGGCGGCGCCGGCGCGGTCCACAACGTCGACAGTTCGGAGCCGGCGCTGGAACTCTGCCTCGAGCACGCGAAGCTCAACGGCGTCGCGGCCGACCGGTTCACGGTCGAGGCCGCCGACGCTTTCCAGTACCTGGCCGCGGACCGCGGCCCGGCCTACGACCTCGTCCTCCTTGATCCGCCGGCGCTGATCAAATCCCGCCGCGACGCGGAGGAGGGGAAAAAGGCCTACCATTTCCTGAACCGCGCCGCCCTGCGCCTGGTCCGCGACGGCGGCTTCTTCTTCACCTCCAGCTGTTCGCGTTTCCTGCCGGAAGAAGACCTGGCCTTCATTCTGCGGCGCGCCTCGCTCCAGGCCGGCGTCCGGCTCGACGTCGTCGAGGCGGTCCGCCAGGCGGCCGACCATCCGCAGTCGCTGTATTTCCCCGAGGCCCTCTATCTCAAATCGTTCATCTGCCGCGTGCGGCGCGGCTGACCATATGACGGAGACCGTTGCGGACCGCAAGAAGGTCCATCGCTTCATCACCGACTACAAGACCGGCGGCGGCCTGGTCCGCGTCATCGACCCGGAGGTCGTCCATCAGGTCCGCCGCGTCCTGAAACTCAGGCCGGGCGAAATGCTGGAGCTCTGCGGCGGCGACGGCTCGATCCTGGCCCGGCTGACCGCCGGCGGCGGATCCGGCCTGGAGGCCGAGATCGTCGAGAGCCGCGCCCCCGGCCGGCCGGGCAAGGGAACGCTCTATTGCGCCATCCTGAAGAAGGATAATTTCGAACTGGCCGCCCAGAAGGCGACCGAACTGGGCGTCGCCGCCATCGTCCCCGTGCTCAGCCGCCGCACCGTCAAGCTCGACCTGAACCGGAGCCGGCTCCTGAAGATCATCAAGGAGGCCGCGGAACAGTCCGGACGCTGCGACCTGCCGCTGCTGGCGGAGCCGCTGGCCTTCGAGGCCGCCCTGGCCGAGGCCGGCAGCCGCGCCGTCTTTCTTGACGGCTCCGGTGCGCCGCTCGACGCCGCCGCTCCGGCCCCGGCAGCGGCTTTCGTCGGCCCCGAGGGCGGCTGGGAAGCCGAGGAGGCCGCCGCAGCCGCGGCGGCCGGGATCGCCGCCGTCAGCCTAGGCGAGCGCGTCCTGCGGGCCGAGACCGCCGCCGTCGTCGCCGCCTGGCTGATGAACCGCTGACCGATGGCCCGCCGCCGAGGGCGGTGCTATCATTACGATCGACGCCTATGTTTGCACGAGCCTGGTCGGACATCTCGTTATTCTTCCAGAGCAGGCCCTTCGACGCCCTGACGATCGTCGGCTTCGTGCTGATGATCGCCGGCGCCCTCGTCATCGCCAGGTCGGCGTTCTCCGACAACCGCCTCGGCCGCGACCGGGCCGCGGCCAAGGAAAGTTTCGGTTCGCTGCTGACGTAGGGCATACTTTACGAAGAGCAGTTCATCTCGATCTACATGAAGGTCCTGCTGGACGAGGGCTTCCTGGACTTTTTCGGCGACGACCGCGACGAGGCCAAGCGCCTGCTGGGCGTGCTGATCAGCGACAGCGAACGCCATAAGGCGACCCTGCAGAACATCCTCTCCCGAATCTGATATGCCGACCCTTTTCGAGGCCAGACGGATCCTGAACGAGGCCATCCAGCGCGAGGTCGACGCCGAGCGCAATTGCGACCAGATCATGGCCGATCTGTCGATCAACGGCTTCAACAACGACATCGAAAAGATCCGCAACGACGAGCGCGCCCACCAGCGCATCGTCGAACGGCTGATCGAAATACTCAGCTGACTATGCCCTACATCGAACCCGCGAAACGCCGCGAACTCGATCCGGAGATCGACGCCCTGGCCGGCAAGATCGTCGGACTGGCCAAGAACGACGCCACCGAGGGCGCCTTCGCCGGCTACATCAATTACGCCTGCACCCGGCTGGCCATGGAGGTCGTCAGGCTGCGCTTCGGCCGGATCCGCTACTGGCTGATCGCCCTGGTCAGCGGCACGTTCCGCAACGTCGCCGACGAATTCTACCGCCGGCTGGCCGCGCCCTACGAGGACAAGATGATCCGCCAGAACCAGGACGTGGACATGTACGAGCAGTTCGTCAAGGACATCGAGTCGGCCGACAAATAGGCCGGACGCCGGACCGCCGCCAGGCGGTCCTTTCATTCGGACCGGGCGCGCGGTCTTGCCCTGTCCGCCGGCCGCTGGTAACGTGCCCGATGCCCGGCGCTGCCGGTCCGGAAAGGGGATATATGACGAAGAAAACGACATTGGTCATCGTCGGACTGGCCGCCGCGGCCGTCCTGGCGTCGTCAGCGGCCGTCTATTTCGCTTTCCGCCGGCCGAGTCCGGCCGTCTCCCCGGCCGCGACCGCGCCGTCCCCGGCGCCCGCCGCCCCGGCGGCCGAAGCGCCGGCACGCCTGCTGACCCTGCGGGCCTATTTCCTCAACAACCGGCTCGATCCCGAGGTCTCCTGCACCAAGGTCTTCCCGGTCGAACGGACCGTGCCGGAGACCAAGGCCGTGGGCCGGGCCGCGCTCGAGGAGCTGCTCAAGGGGCCGACCGAAGCCGAGAAGGCCGACGGCTACTCCACGGCGATCAATCCCGGCGTCGGCATCAAGCGCCTGACGATCGAGAACGGCACGGCCAGGGCGGAGTTCGACGAGCAGCTGGAATTCCAGGTCGGCGGCTCCTGCCGCGTCGCGGCCATCCGCTGGCAGATCGTGGAAACGCTGAAGCAATTCCCGACCGTGAAGGACGTGATCATTTCGATCGACGGCCGGACGGAGGACATCCTCCAGCCCTGACCGGCCCGGCGCGCCGAAGTCCTTTCGACCCGAAAGCGAAGTTCCTTTCAACCCGAAAAAGGAGGGCGTCATGCCCCTGAGCCGAATGCTCGAGCAGCTGCGGACCGCCGCGAACACCCTGGATGAGCTGAATTCGTCTTTCCCCGAGACCCGCAGGTTCCTGGAAGCGCGCGGCGTGACCCGCGTCAGCCAGCTCGACGACGCCGGCAAGCTCGCGCTCGTCCAGCACCTGCGCGCCGCGCTGGCCGCCCAGGAGGAGCTGAACGCCGAAACCCGCCGCTTCCTCAAGGAGCGGGGTCTCGACAGCGCCGACCAGCTCGACGAGGCCGGCCGCGCCGACCTCAAGGAGCGCCTCGCGAAGTTCAGCCGGATCAGCTGATCCGGCCGGAGTCGCATCCGCGGACCGGGC
>JBAIWZ010000189.1:0-7079 GCA_037916955.1 Acutalibacteraceae bacterium
TGAGGCCAGCAAGGGCGGCCTGATCGTCCGGGTCAACCACATCTCCGCGTTCCTCCCCGTCTCCCAGCTGTCGCCGGACAACTATCCGCGCGTCGCGGGCGGCGACAAGTCCAAGATCCTGGAGAAGCTGAAGAGCTTCGTCGGCCACTCGCTCGACGTCAAGGTCATCGACGTCAACGAGGGCGAGGAGAAGCTGATCGTCTCGGAAAAGGCGGTCTGGGAGGAAAAGCAGAAGAACGTCATTTCCAAGTACAAGGTGGGCGACATCATCGAAGGCGAGGTCAGCGCGCTCGCGGACTTCGGCGCCTTCGTGAAGTTCGACATCCTGGAGGGCCTGGTCCACATTTCCGAGATCGCCTGGCAGCGCATCGACCACCCGCGCGACCTGCTGAAGGTCGGCGACAAGGTGAAGGCGGAGATCATCGGGATCGAGGGTTCCAAGATCTTCCTCTCGATGAAGAAGCTGGTCGACGATCCCTGGAAGAACGTCGGCCTGCGCTACCGCGTCGGGCAGGTGGTCAAGGGCAAGGTGCTCAAGGCCAACCCCTTCGGTTTCTTCGTCGAACTCGATCCGGACATCCACGGCCTGGCTCACATCTCCGAACTGTCCCGGAAGCCGGTGCGCGACCTCTCCGAGATCGCCAAGGTCGGCGACACGCTGGACTTCATGATCGTCTCGGTCGAACCGGACCAGCATCGCCTGGGCCTGTCGCTCAAGGCGATGAGCGAGCCGGAACCGAAGAAGAAGGAAGAAGAACCGGCCGAGGAGAAGGCCGAAGCGGAAGAAAAGGCCAAGGAGTAACGGCCGCTCGACCGCGGAATGAGAACGCAACGCGACCCCCGGCGCTTCGGCCCGGGGGTTTGGCGTTAGGGCGCGGGGATGCGAAGATCCGGCGGTCCGGGCTTAATTTGCGCAGCCGCGATTAAATCCGCTATACTATGTACTGAATTATGAAGAACTCCACCAAATCCATTTCGCGCAACCTGATCATCTCGATCATCGTTTTCGTGGTCATCGCCGCGGTCCTCAGCCTCTACAATCTGCCGACCGGCAAGGTCAAGGACGTCAACATCAGCGACGTCGTCGGCCAGATCAACGCCGGCCAGGTGAAGAGCATCGAGGTCAGCGGCGACAGCCTGGCGATCGAACTGAACGACGGCACCAAGGAAGCGGCGGTCAAGGAGACCGGCGAGCCGCTGGCGCAGCTGCTCTCCAACTACCAGGTGCCGGCCGACAAGATGGCCAAGGTCCAGGTCACGGTGAAGCAGGAATCGGGCACGGCCTACTGGCTCGGCGCGCTGCTGCCGTTCCTCATCCCCTTCATCCTGATCTCGATCTTCATCTACTTCATGATGCGGCAGGTCCAGGGCGCCAACACCCGCGCGCTCTCGTTCGGCCACAGCGGCGCCCGCGAGTACCCGAAGAACGCCAAGGACCGGGTGATGTTCAAGGACGTCGCCGGCGTCAAGGAGGCCAAGGAGGAGCTGCTCGAGGTCGTCGAATTCCTGCGCAATCCCAAGAAGTTCATCAACCTCGGCGCCAAGATCCCCAAGGGCGTGCTCCTCATGGGCAGCCCGGGCACCGGCAAGACGCTCCTGGCCCGCGCCGTGGCCGGCGAAGCCAACGTCCCCTTCTTCCACATCTCCGGCTCGGAGTTCGTCGAGATGTTCGTCGGCGTCGGCGCCTCGCGCGTCCGCGACCTGTTCAACCGGGCCAAGAAGAACGCGCCCTGCATCGTCTTCATCGACGAGATCGACGCGGTCGGCCGCCAGCGCGGCGCCGGCCTCGGCGGCAGCCATGACGAGCGCGAACAGACCCTGAACCAGATCCTGGTCGAGATGGACGGCTTCGACCCGAACCAGGGCGTTATCGTCCTGGCCGCGACCAACCGGCCCGACGTGCTCGACCCGGCCCTGCTCCGGCCCGGCCGCTTCGACCGCCGCATCGTCCTCGATCCCCCGGACATCAACGACCGCGAGGCCATCCTCCAGCTGCACGCCAAGAACAAGCCGCTGGCCGAGGACGTCGACCTGCGCCGCATCGCCGAGCGCACGCCCGGCTTCTCCGGCGCCGACCTCGCCAACCTGATCAACGAGGGCGCCATCCTGGCCGCCCGCCGCAACAAGAAGAAGATCGGCATGGACGAACTGGCCGAGAGCATCGAGAAGGTGCTCCTCGGGCCGGAACGCAAGAGCCACATCATGACCGAGGACGAGCGCAAGGTCACGGCCTATCACGAGGCCGGCCACGCCCTGCTCGCCCACCTGCTGCCGAACGCCGATCCGGTCCACAAGGTCTCGATCATCTCCCGCGGCATGGCCGCCGGCTACACCATCAAGCTGCCGAGCGAGGACAAGCACATGCACCGCAAGGCCGAGTTCCTGGACGAACTGGTCTCGGACCTCGGCGGCTACGTCGCCGAGATCGAGATCTTCGGCGCGGAGAACCTGACCACCGGCGCCAAGCAGGACCTGGAGGTGGCAACCGACATCGCCCGGCGGATGGTCACCGACTACGGCATGTCCGACGCTCTCGGCCCGCGCACCTACGGCAAGCGCGACGAGATGGTCTTCCTCGGCAAGGAGATCCACCGCGAGCGCGACTACAGCGAGAAGATCGCCGAGACCATCGACTCCGAGATCAACGGCTACCTGTCCGGCGCCACCGAGAAGGCGCGCGGCCTGCTCCAGGAGAACCGGCCGATGCTCGACAAGATCGCCGCCGTCCTGCTGGAAAAGGAGACCATCGAGAAGGACGATTTCGAGGCCCTGTTCGGCGGACCGAACCCGAAGAAGTCCGGCCGCGGCCACGCCGTGCCGCAGAGCATCGCGCCGGCCGCCTGATCGTCCGGACCGGAACATTCCAACGTCAATTCACTCACCTCTCGGGAGGCTATGAAAAAATTCGAACTCGCCGACGGCTACTGGCGCATCGTCAAAGACTCGTTCAACCTGGCCTGGCGCCACAACCACCTGTGGGTCTTCGGCTTCTTCGCCACCTTCGCCGGCTTCGGCGGCATCGGCGAGATACTCCTGCAGGCCTACAACAAGGTGGCCATCGACATTCCCGAGATCAGCTGGACGCTGTCGCCGATGTACATCCTCCCCGGAGCCGCGACGGTCAGCGCGATCGTCAAGTTCTCGCCCTATCCGCTCATCACCGTGATCCTGTTCACGGCGATCGCCGGCCTGATGACCGCCATCTTCATCTGGCTGGTCGTCACCGCGGTCGGCGGACTGATCGCCAGCATCCACAAGATCCGGCAGGGCCACGACGCGCATTTCGCGGACGGCCTGCGTCTCGGCGTACCGACCTTCTGGCGGCTGTTCGGCGTCAACGCCCTGGCCAAGATCATCGTCGCCGCGGCCGTCCTCTTCACCGGCACCAACCTGATGGCCCTGGTCTCCGACCGGACCTTCGGCAGCGGCCTGTTCTTCCTGGCCTCGTTCATCGTCTTCACCGCGATCACGGTGGCAGTGTCCGTCGCCGCGGTCTACGGCTCCGTCCAGGTCGTCATCGAGGGCGCTCCCCTCAACAAGGCGCTCGTCGACGGCAGCCGGCTGCTCGCCCGCAACTGGCTGGTCAGCCTGGAGATGGCCCTGCTGCTGCTTTTCGCCAACCTGGTCCTGGGCGCGGCCGCGGTCCTGGTGCTCCTGATCCTCTCCGTCCCGGTCGTCTTCCTGTTCCTGGTCGCCGCGGCGCTCAGCGCCGACGCCCTGCTCATCTTCCTGACCGTGCTGTCGGCCACCGCCCTGCTGTTCGCGGTCGTCATCTACGGATCGTTCATGACCACCTTCCAGGTCTCGGCCTGGACGATGCTCTGGCAGGAACTGACCGGCAAGGGCCGCCGGCCGCTGCTCGAAGCGCTGGGCGCCCACTTTTCGGGCATCTGGTCCAAGAAATAACGCGATCCCGCCAGCCGCTCCGCAGCCGCGGAGCGGCTTTGTTATCGGAAGAAAGCCCGCTCACGTCTCGCGGCGGCCGGCCGGTATGGTATAATTGAAGCGATATGGCAAACATCGCTTCCCTCGAGGACCTGCTCGGGAAGAAGAAAAAACAGGTGGAGAAGATCGGCGCCGGCGAAATGACGGTCCAGGAGAAATTCGCCGCCAAGATGCTGGCGATCAAGATCAAGGAGAAGGAGAACGAGACCAAGGCCAAGGCCGCCGCCGTCGGCGCCGAGTACATCGACCTGGTCGGCTTCCCAATCTCTCCCGAAGCCCTGACCCAGATCCCGCGCGAACAGTCGAGGACGCAGAAGGTCGTCTGCTTCCTGTTCAACGGCACCGAGGCCCGCCTGGGCGCGGTGGACACCAAGAACCCGGCCATTAACGACATCCTGTTCCAGGTCGAGGAGCGCACCCACGCCAACTCCAAGGTCTACATGATCTCGGAGCACAGCTACGAGACCGCCGAAAAGCTGTACGACGCCCTGCCCGAGGTCAAGCCGATCGTCAAAGGCGTCCAGATCACCGGCGAGGAGCTCGAGCGCTTCCAGCGCGAGGTCAAGACGATCCAGGAACTGGACTCCCACGTCCAGAAGGTCTCGATCACCGACTTCGTGGCTCTGATCGTCGCCACCTCGCTCCGGGCCGGCTGCTCCGACATCCACATCGAGGCCGAGGAGGCGCGGGTCGTGGTCCGGTACCGCATCGACGGCGTGCTGCACCAGGTCGCCTCGGTCAAGAAGGACCTCTGGCCGCGCATCGTCAACCGCTTCAAGCTCTTCTCCGGCCTGAAACTCAACATCGTCACCGTGCCGCAGGACGGACGGTTCACGATCTTCCTAGCCAACGGCGAGAAGGTCGAGGTCCGCGTCAGCACCCTGCCGACCGCCTACGGCGAGTCCATCGTCATGCGCTTGCTCAAGTCCGCCTCCATCGGGCTGAAGTTCGAGGACATGGGCGTGCGCGGCCTGGCCTGGGAGCAGCTCAAGCGCGAGGTCGAGCGGCCGAACGGCATGATCATCACCACCGGCCCGACCGGCAGCGGCAAAACGACCACTCTCTACGCCATCCTCAACAAGCTGAACAACGAGGAGACCAAGATCATCACCCTCGAGGACCCGGTCGAGTACAAGCTGCAGGGCATCAGCCAGTCTCAGATCGACAAGGATAAGGATTACACCTTCGCCAAAGGCCTGCACTCCATCCTCCGCCAGGACCCCGACGTCGTGATGGTCGGCGAGATCCGCGACCTGGAGACGGCCGAGGTGGCCATTCAGGCGGCGCTCACCGGCCACCTGATGATCTCGACCATCCACACCAACAGCGCCGCCGGCGCCATCCCCCGCTTCCTGTCCATGGGCGTGAAGCCCTTCCTGCTGGCGCCGGCCCTGAACGCCGTCATCGGCCAGCGCCTCGTCCGCCGCATCCACTCGAAATGCAAGGTCGAGGACCATCCCGAACCGGCCGTGCTGGAGCGCGTCAAGAAACTGCTGGGCGCCATCGATCCCAAGTCCGGCTACAAGATAGACCTGGACAACCTGAAGTTCTACAAGGGCGCCGGCTGCGAGGAATGCAGCGGCATCGGGCTCAAGGGCCGGATGGGCATCTACGAGATCTTCACCATGTCGCCGGAGATCGAACAGATCATTCTCTCCGGCCAGGTCTCCGAGTACCAGATGCAGGACATCGCCGTGAAGCAGGGCATGATCACCATGGTCCAGGACGGCCTCCTGAAAGCGCTCGACGGCATCACCACGGTCGAAGAGGTCTTCAGCGTGGCGGAATAAAACCAGACACGAGGAACCGCCGGCTGAGACCGGCGGCTTTTTGTATGCGCCTTCTCACGGGTCCGTTTCCCGGAGACTCGGCCTTCGGCCTCGCCCTCGCGTCCGACTCGGGATAATCTCCGGGAACCGGACCCGCTCGCGGCGCAGATACCATCGCGATATTAATATGGGCTGCGCTCGGCCTGCGAGGTCGCCGCCAAGCGGCGACGGCCTCGCGAGCGGTTCATCGGAGTCATTTCGCAATGTGTGCTGGCGCACCTTCCGTCCAAGATCGAACGGATGGTCCGCCAGGACACCTTGCGAAAAGAATCCCTGAGTCTGCTCGCGAGGGCAAGCGTCGCGACGCGACGCGCTCGCGTCCCGAGCGAAATCCTTACTGTAGTGTGGACGGCTCGTGGGCGGCGCGAACGGGTCCGACTGGAGGACGCTTATTGTCTCGGGTTTGAATGTTGACGATTGTAATTCTTGCACGCCCTTCGAGTGCGCGTCCGACAGGCGGACCCGCGAGAAGCCGCCCAACAAATATTCATCGAAAAGGAGATCTTCGTGAACAAAAAACGGCCGCTGTCGGATGACAGCGGCCTCGGGTTTCCGGAAAGATCAGTGCTTGAGCTTCCGGCGCTTGGCCGGATCGACGATCCGCGGCTTGGCGGTCTGCCACTTGCCGAGGGGCGGCAGCGGCGTCGCCTCGTCGTAATGGTCGAGGCCGGCCTCGCGGAAGATGAGTTGGACGATCTCGTCATCGCTCCGTCCGACGAAACGCCGGTCGTAGTCGTCGGCCTTGGTCTCGCAGTGGCGCGTCTCGTGGACGAGCACCCGGAGCAGGTCGGCGACCGACCCGAGCGTCCGGACCGTCTTGGCGGCGATCCAGACCTCCTCGCAGCTGCGGCCGTCGAGTCCGGCGTAGCCGGCGGCGGCCTTGAGCTGATCGGTCAGCGGCAGGTAGAAGATGATCGGCCACTTGCCGCGCGCCGGGAAGTGCTTGACCAGCAGGCCGAAGGCCTGTTCGAAGCGCTGACGGCTGGGTTCGTCGAAGACCGGGTAGTCGAGGAGGATGTAATCCTCGTTCTCCTCGACCTTGTTCGACGCCGGCACGATGTCCGAGGCCTTGGGCAGGCCGAGCCGGATCAGGAACTTCCCGAGATGGGCGGACTCCGTCGACACGACGTTGTAGCCGTACATCTGGCGGGCGTCCTTGTCGACGACCTCCTTGCCCGAACCGACGCAGGCCTTGGCGCCGAAGATCGACCGGGCCGCGGCGGACCAGCAGACGCGCGAGTCATCGGTCAGTTCCTCGGCGTAGCCGAGGGCCGAATCCTCGACGGCCGCGCTCATGGCGGCCGT
>JBAIWZ010000190.1:0-2580 GCA_037916955.1 Acutalibacteraceae bacterium
CCGGCCCCCCGCCGGCTCTGGGAGATCGACTGGCGGGCCGGAAGGCCCTGCCGGTCCGAAGACTGGAAGGAAGCGCTGATCCCGATCGAACCCAACCCGAAAGGAGCCGTGTCATGATCGAACTGCAAGGCAAGCGTCTGCTGGTCACGGCCGGCAGCACCGCCGCGCCGATCGACAAAGTGAGGGTCGTCACCAACATCTTCCGCGGCCGCACCGGCGAAGCCATCGCCCGGGCCGCGGCCTGGGCCGGCTGGCAGGTCACCCTGCTGTCGTCGGCCCCGGCGCCCGAAGCCGGCGACCCGCAGCTCCTGCGGCGGATCCGCTACCGCACGTTCGACGAGCTCGCCATGCACATGGAGCTCAAGATCGTGAACGAGCCCTTCGACGCGATCATCCACTCGGCCGCGGTCAGCGATTACCGTTCGGCCGGGGTGCACCTGATGGGCGCCGACGGCCGGCTCACGAAGCTCGTGACCGCCGGCTCCGCCGCGGCCAAGATCCCGTCGAGCCACGGCCGCCTGTTCCTCGAGCTGGTCAAGACGCCCAAGCTCGTCGACTTCATCCGCGAGCCCTGGGGTTTCCGGGGTAAGCTCGTGAAGTTCAAGCTGCAGGCGGACATGCCCGACGCCGAGCTCCTGGAGGTCGCCCGGCGCAGCCTGGCCCAGTCGCGGGCCGACCTGATCGTCGCCAACTGCCTGGAGTGGTCGAACGAATACGCCTACATCGTCGACGCGTCCGGCGGCGTTGAGAAGGTCGAGCGGCCGAACCTGGCCGCCGTCCTCCTGAAGAGGCTGTCATGAGCGCCCGTCGGCCGAACATCCTGCTCGGCGTCACCGGCAGCGTCGCCGCCAAGCTCACGCCGAAACTGGTGTCCGAGCTCAAGCTGATCGGCGGGGTCGAGGTCGTCGCCACTGATCCCGCTCTCTATTTCTGGAAGCGCGAGGAGACCGGCGCCAGACTCTGGACCGAGGCCGACGAATGGCCCGGCGGTCTCTACGTCAAGGACCAGCCGGTGCCGCACATCGCCCTCGGCGACCGGGCCGACGTCCTGGTCATCGCGCCGCTCACCGCGAACACGCTGACCAAGCTGGCGCTCGGCATCGCCGACAACCTGCTGACCTGCACGGCCTACGCCTGGCCCGACGCCAAACCGCTGGTCATCGCTCCGGCGATGAACACGCGGATGTGGCAGAACGGACTGACACGCGATCACCTGGCGGCGCTCAGCCAGCGGCTGCCGGCCTTCAGCCTGGTCCCGCCCGCGGCGCGGCGCCTGGCCTGCGGCACGACCGGCATCGGCGCCATGGCCGACATCGCGGCCGTCGCCGCCGCCGTCCGCGCCGCCCTGGAACGGCCGCTTCCCGCCATTTAGTCTCGATCCCGCACCCGCGCCCCGGGTGCGGTTTTTTATTCTGATCCGCGGCGCGCGTTGACACTTCCTCCGCCGGCTGGTTCCATGTTCTGAACTTCCGCGGTACGGAAGAACGCACCTTGACCTACAGGAGTCAGACATGGCTGCAGATCGCGTGACCGGCGACCCGGTCGAAAAGTGGGCCGACAGGATCCGTTTCGTTTCCGGCGACGGCGAGGAGTGCGACCTCCACGGCGGCATTCTCGGACCGCTGCCGGACATATTCCATCTGCCCGGCCTGCCCAAGACGGCGGAGGAGGCGGCGGACATCGCCGAGGTCGTCGCGGCCCTGAACGGCCTGCGGCGGAGCCTCTGCGGCCTGCCGCCGCTCGCTTTCTCGGCGGACCGGATCCACGTCGCGACGGAGGAGGAGTTCAGCGCAAAGATCACGCTGCCCGGCCGCCGCTTCGAGGGCAAGTCGCTGCTCGGCCACGCCTACCTCTGGCGCGGCTGGCCGCGTCACGAGTTCCAGGCGATCCTGGCGCACGAGCTGACGCACGCCGCGTCCTACCTTTGGCTGGACTACCGCGACCGGCCGGTCGTCACGGCCGGCGGCCTGACGCTGCCGCGCATCCTGCTGCGGCGCCAGGGCCTGGTCCTCATCGACCCGAGCTTCGGCACGCTGTTGCCGCATTTCCACGGCCTGAACGAGGGAGCGACGGAGCTGTTCGCGATCGCGGTCCGGCAGTCGCTGGCGCGGGACTCGAAGACGCTCGACGCGGCCGCGCGCCGGTCGCTCGCCGGGTTCCTGACCTCGCCGCCGCTCATCGCCTTCGCCGACCGCCTGGTCCGCACGGCCGCGGACGGCGACGACGCCGGCATCATGCCGGCGCTCAAGACGCTCTTTCTGGACCTCTTCGGCGGCACCGACCGGTTCCTGTCGCAGCTCGAAGCGCGCCTGCCCGGCGCGACCGAGGTCCTGCGCCGCACCGGCGCCCGTCCGCCGGAGCTGCTGGCCGCGGCCGAAGCGCTCCGCTTCGACCAGCTGGCCGGGTTCATCAGGCCCTACTGCAAATGACGCTTTTCCGCGCCGCCACGCCGGCGCGGTTTTTTTATCCGGCGGCGTTTGGGGCCAGCCCGCATAACTGATACAATTAATGCGTATGAGGCGGACCAAGACCCGCGGACAGGAGCAGCCGGTTTTTTCGATGTCTTCGTTCAGCCGCCGG
>JBAIWZ010000191.1:0-1675 GCA_037916955.1 Acutalibacteraceae bacterium
CGCGCTGCTGCTCGTCGGCCAGGCGCTGGCCGCCCCGCCGCCCGCCGCTCCGATCTGGAACGGCCTGGCGCCCGACGCCCGGAACGACCTGGCCTGGATGGCCCGGGCGGTCTCCGTCCTGGACGACAACGTCCAGGGCGGCGTCATCACCAAGGCCCAGTACGACCAGGGGGTCCAGCGCTACCTCGGCAAAGCCGCGGGCATCGTCGGACGTCCGGTGACGCTCGACCAGCTGATGTCCGTGACCGCGGCCGGCGCGGCCGCCCCCGCCGCGCCGCATAAGCTAACCGCCCTGCAGCGCTTCGCCGGCCTGATCACCTTCGTCAACGTCATCTGGGTGCTGGCCATCGGCCTGGGCGTCGCCTGCTTCGCCTTCCTGTTCGGATCGCTGGTCAAGGACCTGATCCGGCTGCTGGCGCGGGTGCCGATGCTCTTCTACGAGGTCGTCTTCTACCTGCTGAGCGCCGGCCTGTTCGTCCTGGCCTGGTTCCTGAGCCCGGCCGCGCAGCCCTACGTGGCCCTGACCGGCTGTCTGACCTACGCCGCCGCTCTGGCCTTCAGCCTGAAGCTGCGCCGCGAGAAGAAACTGCCGGGCTGGCTGTATCCCCTGCTCCTGGCGGCGCTCTGGATCCCGGCCGCGCTGGTCTTCAGGAGCTCGCTCCTCGGCTTCATCGCCGTCGCCGCCGTGCTCGCCGCCCTGGGCTTCAGCGTGCTGGTCACGCCGCTCTGCTACTGCTTCGGCTTCGACGACGAAGCCTCGCTCGGCCGGGCGACGACCGCCGCCTTCGCGATGCTCGCGGCCTTCGTGCTGCTGCGCGTCTTCGGGGCCGCGGTCCAGGGCCTGGACGTCTTCGAGGGCGGGGCGCTGTTCCTGGGCAGCTTCGTCGGCTACCTCGGCCTGCTCATCTGCTCGAGCCGCTGGTATTCGCACAAGAAGAACTACGCCCTCTTCCAGGTCGTGACCATCGCCGCCGGCGTGGCCGCGCTGCTCGTCGGGTCGCTCTGCGGCATCGGCGAGCTGCAGAAGATCGGCGGCACCTTCTTCGTCCTCTACCTGCTGGAGAAGCCGTTCGAGATCCCCGTCGAGAGCAAGCGGGCCTACGCGACCATCGGCCTGGTCGTGGCCGGGGCGCTCTACGCCTTCTGCTGGTACGTCCGGGCGAACCCCGAGACCTTCCGTTCCCTTCTCTTCATGCCGTGACGGCGTTTCTCCGTCCGGACTGAGACCCGCCGCCTCGGCAGCGGGTTTTTTTATTGCGGCGCGCGGTACTTGAAATTTTCCGCGGCG
This sequence comes from Acutalibacteraceae bacterium, assembly GCA_037916955.1. Lineage (GTDB taxonomy): Bacteria > Patescibacteriota > Patescibacteriia > SG8-24 > SG8-24 > JBAIWZ01. The sequence goes on from JBAIWZ010000191.1 coordinate 1,289, forward strand.
CGAGTATGATGCCGTTCGCGCCATTCGGGCGCCGGAGGAAGAACATGAGGAAGCTCGCGCTGGTCCTCGGTCTCATCCTGATCTCCACCGCCGCCTTCGCCTCGCCGCCCCCGCCGCGGACCCCGCAGGCGGACGCCGTCGCGTCGGGCCGGGCCAAGGCCCATCACCGGGCGAAGGTGAAGAAGCACGCCAAGCACCACCGGCACCACGCCAAGCACCACCAGGCGAAGCGCCACCACCGCCGCGCCAAGTGACCCTCGGCCGGCCGTCTGACCGGCGGTTCGACCGCCGGACCGGCCGCGTCATCGGACCAACGCTCTTTGCTCTCGTTCGCCGACGGCACTCGCCGTCGGTCTTTTTTTTCCGGTCCGCGGTCCGCCGGGCAAC
>JBAIWZ010000192.1:0-1972 GCA_037916955.1 Acutalibacteraceae bacterium
ACCTTCCGCCCCGCGTCGACGCGGGGCTTTTTTTATAAAAAAGCCCGCTTGAGGCGGGCGGAGGGATCAGTTCTCCTTGAGGCAGTAGGTGCCGCAGTGCGGACAGCGCAGGAGGCCGTTCTCATCCTTGAGTTCGACCTTGCACTTCGGACAGCGGTAAAAGATGAACGTGTCCTGCATCGACGGCGTGAAAAGGCAGTTCAGGCAGTAGAAGCCGCCTTTCGGCGTGCGCGTCATCGGTTCCTTGCATTCGTTGCAGGCCAGGGTCACTTCGGCTTTCATCACGGTCATGACCGCCTCCTTGGGAAAGACCGCGTCCGCCGACGGGCCGGCGGGCCGTATTTATACGCCCGGGCGCGGTCAACGTCAACCCCGGCCCGACAAAAAAAGACCCCGCGGACGGGATCTTCGAGATCGACGGTCGGCCGGCCTCAGCCTTGGGCCGGCGGCTGGTTCACGGTCGAACGGCGCTCCTCCTCGGCGCGGACCAGGTAGCCCATGAGCATGAGCGAAGAGGTGTTCTCCAGGACCCGATCCGGGTCCCGGGCGATCAGGTTGGCGCTGTACGTCAGGAAGAACTGCGCGAGCTCTTCGCCGGCCTCGCGGACGATCAGCGCGTTCAGCGCCGGCGGCTCCATCGTGCGGATGGCATTGATGAAGTCGATCGCCAGCTGCTTCTTGGTCTTATCGGACATGCGGCACCCCGGGGGTTGCGCGCAAATTAATGTGCGCGGGTTCAAGGAACTGCGCCGGCACCTTAGGAAAAAGACGGGCAAAAGTCAATCGTCCGCCCCTCTTTACTTGGGCCCGCGGACGGCTACAATACAAGAAGAAATCAGCCGACTTATGCCTCAAAACAGCGACGACCTGGCGGCTCTGACCGACGAACTCCTCAAGCTCGAGGAGGAATTCGGTTCGGAAATGGAAGTCCTTCAGGACCGGCAGGAGGCCGCCCTGAAACGGCTTCGCGCGGCCATCGACGGGGTCAAGGCCGAAAAATTGTCGGATCGGATCAAACGCTCCGCGGATTGATATGCGCGGCGAATTCCCTATGCCCGAACCCGGACCGAAACCCGAGAATGAGACCGAGCGGACCGCGGCCGAAAACCTGCCGGAAGGCGCCGCCGAACTTCGCGAGAACGCGGAGCGGGCCGCCGAACGTCTGGACGGTCTCGAACGGCGCGCCGACGGCGAGCCGGCGCGGCTGGAGAAGTCGGCCGAACGGCAACTGGCGCCCGCCATCATCAAGGACGGCCTGACGCTGGATGAGTGCGCCGGTTCGGCCGAGGTGCGCGCCGCGGCGCAGGAACTGAGCGACATCCGCCAGGAAGCCGCGGCTGCCGGATACAGGACGCGCCGGAAGGCGGCCGGGCTGGGTGCCCGTTTCCGCCGGCTCGTCGTCGGCGGCGGCGTGGCGCTGTCGGCGCTGGCCGGCGCCCTGCCGGTCGAGGCCGGGGCGGCCGAACCGGAAAAACCGCCGAAGGCCGAACAGGTCGAAGAGCGGCCGCCCTTCGAACGGGTCAAACAGGAAACCCTGGACCGCGTCGCCAGCGACCCGGAACTTCTGGCGGCGCTCGGCCCCGAGAATGTCCGCGTCGTCGAAGAGGCGCTGAAGCTGTACGACGCCCGACAGGTCAATTCCATCGCCGCCAGGATGGCCGGCATCGACCCCGAGCGGCTGGCCGGCGAAACGCCGGTCGCCGTCAGCATCCTGACCGAGGCCGGGGCCGCCCGCGCCCGCCAGGAGGACCCCGCCCTCCTGCTCGACGGCAGCGGCGCCAACTGGTACGACCACGTCTACATCATGCCGGAGAAGCGACTGGACGCCGACGGCAAACTGACCGTCGAATCGGTCCTGGGGACGCTGGTCCACGAGCAGATCCACGTGGCGCACAGCCCGGGCGCGACCCAGGAGAACACCATGTACGACAGCGGCGCGACGACGACCGTCTACGAAGGCATGACCGAGATG
>JBAIWZ010000193.1:0-1830 GCA_037916955.1 Acutalibacteraceae bacterium
GGCCGGGACTGTCAATCCTCGACAGCGCGGACCATGCCGACCCATTTGTACGGCCGGCCTTCGTCGTCAAACATGGCCGCGCCGCAGTCCTGCCAGACGCAGTAGCGGCCCTGCTTCTTTCTTATCCGGTACTGCTGTCGGAAGGCAACGCCGTGCGACAGGTGGCGGGCGGCCGCCTTGATGACCCGCCGGCGGTCCGCCGGATGCAGGCGATCCTCCCAGCCCCCGACGTTTCGCGGGAATTCTCCCTTCTTAAAACCAAGCGCGAGATCGACGTCACCCTGCCACTTCATGCTGCCGGTCCCGATGTCCCAGATGTAGATCAGCTCGCGTCCGTTCACTCCGTTTCCGTTAAGGAGGTTGTCGCCTTTATCCGAGGTCAGGTACTTGATCGCCGATGCCGCGCGCATCGAACGGAGGGAAAAGACGTGGGTCGCGCCATGCTTGTGCATCTGCACCAGGCCGGCCTTGGCGAGGATGCGCAGGTGGTGGGACGTCTGGGGCTGGCTCAATTTGAGTTGCCGGCAGATCTCGCCGACGCATCTTTCGTGTTCGGACAGGACGGCAATTATCCTGCGTCGGTCCGCATTCTTCAGGGCGCCGAAGATGCAAGCGTTGTTCCGATCGTTCATATAGTTGCGCTTCGTTATATTGGAATATTAGCATGATATGCGCGGAGTCCCAAAGACCGTCGGCGTGGGAAAACAAAAAACCGGCCCCATCGGGAGCCGGCGTGAGCGATCATCGCGTCCGGGCGGCGCCGAAGCCGCTTGTTTTTTCGAGTCGGCCGATCAGATACAGCAGGCCGATGCCGGCGAGAGCCGGGAACGGACTGTCCCAGCCGAGCGTGCCTTCGATGGCCGCGGCTTGGGCCAGCAGGGCGGCGCAGGTCCAGCCGTACCCGGCCTTCAGGTCGCGGGACGTGGGAACGGCCAGGACGGCGAGTCCGGCCGCGACCACCGCCGACATGACGACGATCGAGACGGCGGTGACGTTTCGTCCGGTCAGGGCGTAGAGCCCGATGAACCAGGCCGGAACGGCGGTGATGGAGACGGCGCCGAGCCAGGGCGCCTGCGTCAGGCCGGTCGCGGCGAAGATGCCGGCGAGCGCGGCGATGCCGGCCGTCATCGGCCTGGCGCCGAACATGAAAGCCAGCATGTAACCGCCGAGCATGGCGGCGAGGGCGATCATCTGGATCTTGAGCAGGGGTTTCATGGTTCCTCCTCGGGCGGCGGATTGAAAAGAACGCGATAGGGGAGAATGCCGCATTTTCCGCGGACTGTCAATCGTCCGCGGAATAAAAAAACCGACCGGGAGGGGGTCGGTTTGAAGCGGACTCGCGTTGCGGATCGGCATCGTCCGGTCCGTTAGGGATGCTCTTCCCAGGCGGAGACCAGACAGGCGTAGGCCGCCATCGGCGATTTCATCCTGGCGCAGTTCTGAACACGCTCGACCCAAGGGGCGAACGTGGTGAAGAACTTCGCCAGGCGCAGGCGGGCCATCACGATCCCGAAGTGGGACGTGAGGAATCCCAGCTGGGCGACGTAGCCGTCATGTTCGGCGATCAGCCGGTTGCCCTCGGCGGTCAGGTCGGCGGCCTCCTGGTCGTAGGCCGCGCACTGTTCGGGGTGGCCGGGCTCGTAGTAGCAGGGATGTTCCTGGTGATACTTGGCCCTCTGGGCGAAGCCGTTCCAGCGGTTCGTCACGTCGGTGATGTTCGACTGGACGACGTTCATCGCCTGGCCGGTCTTGAGGCCATCGAGGACGACGGCTTTGAATTCGTCCATGGTCGTCGGCGCCTGGGCGCGGGCCGGGGCGGCGAATACCAGG
>JBAIWZ010000194.1:0-4243 GCA_037916955.1 Acutalibacteraceae bacterium
GCCTGCGCCGCCGTCCGGCGCCGGGCCGCGGCCGCGGTCGGGATCATCGCCTTGGCCGGGTTTGCCGTGCTGACCGGCGGCGAAGCCTCCGTGGTGCGGGCGGCGGTCATGGGCGGCCTGTCGCTCGTCGCCGCCGTCTGCGGCCGCCGCTACTTCGCGCCGGCCGGCCTGGCCGTAGCCGCGGCGGTCATGCTGGCCGCCGACCCGCTGCTCCTGAGGCACGACATCGGCTTCCAGCTGTCGTTCGCCGCCATCTGCGGACTGCACTGTTTCGGCGAGGCGTTCAGCCGGCGGCTGGGCTTCCTGCCCGAAACGGCCGGCCTCCGGCGCACCGCCGGCGAAACCCTGGCCGCGACCATCGCCACACTCCCGCTGATCCTCTCGACCTTCGGTTTCCTGCCGCTCGTCGGCCCCCTGGCCAACCTGGTCGTCCTGCCGCTCGTTCCCTGGGCCATGCTTTTCGGCGCGCTGGCCCTGGCGGCCGGCGCGATCAATCCGGCGATCGGCCTCGCCGCCGCCTGGCTGGCCGACCTGCCGCTCCGGGCCATGACCGGCGCCGCCTCTCTCGCCGCGCTCAGCCCGTTCGGTCTGACCATGAGGCCCGGTCCGGCCGCCGTGGCGTTCCTGTACGCGTGGCTCGGCCTGCTCTGGTACGCCCTGGTCCGGGCCGAGCCGATCCCGATCCGCTGGTTCCGCCCGCCGCTCGACATCGTCATTGATGAAGTATGAAACCCGTCCGTTGGCGCCTCCTGGCGCCCGCCGTCATCCTGACCGCCGCCGCGGCCTGCGCCGCCTGGTCCGCCTGGCGCGGTCCGTCCGTCTCAGTGGACTTTTTCGCGGTCGGCCAGGGCGACTCCGAACTGGTCAGCTGCGGCCGCCGGCAGATGCTCATCGACGGCGGCCCTGATCTGACCGTGCTATCCGAGTTGGGCCGCGTCCTGCCCTTCACCGACCGCGACCTCGAATACGTGGTGCTGACCCATCCGCACGCGGACCATCTGACCGGACTCATCGGCGTCCTCAGGCGGTATCGCGTGGGCCGCGTCCTGGTGCCCGCCGGCCTGCGCGGCGCGCCGTCCGCCGCCGCATTCCTCCGCGCCGTCGCCGAGAACGGAGCCGAACTGACCGAGATGAAAGCGGGGGACACTGCGATCCTGTGTCCTGACGCCGAACTCCGGGCGCTCTGGCCGGATCCCGGACGCCCGACCGACTGGTCGGTGAGCGATCAGGCCAACGACGGGTCGCTGGTCCTCCGCCTGTCAGCCTTCTGTGCGACGCCCGGCGCCGGCGGCTGCCGGACGGTCCTGTTCATGGGAGACGCGGGCGCGAAGACGGAACAGGCGCTCCGGTCCGCCGGCGCGCCGCTCGCCGCCGACATTCTCAAGGTCGGGCATCACGGCAGCGGCGGCGCCTCGTCGGCCGAATTCCTGGCCGGGGTTTCGCCGCGGCAGGCCGTGATCGAGGTCGGCCGCAACAGTTTCGGACATCCGGCCCCGGCGGTCCTGCGCCGCCTGACGAGCCGCGGCATCGGCGTCATCCGGACCGACGCCGGCGGCAGCCGGCGCCTGGTCCTGCGCCCCGGTCCGGCCGGCGGGCTTGATAAAGACGGCCCGCGGCCTTATACTGGCCGCAAATGACCTAACGGCGGAACTCCGCCCAGCCGATCTCATATGCTTCAGCGCACGCTCGTCCTGCTTAAACCCGACGCCCTCGATCGCGGCATCATCGGCGAGATACTGACTCGCTTCGAACGCGTCGGCGCCAAGTTCGTCGGCCTCAAGATGCTCATCTCCGAACTGGACACCGCCCGCGCGCACTACACCGACGACCTGGCCCGCCGCCGCGGCGAGGTCGTGCGCGACCGCATGATCCAGATGCTCATCTCCGGACCGATCCTGGCCATCTGCCTCGAGGGGGTCGAGATCGTCGAAGTGGTCCGGAAGATGGTCGGCGCCACCGAACCGAAGGCGGCCGCGCCCGGCACGATCCGCGGCGACTACGCCCACGTCTCCTACAAGCATGCCGACGAACGCAACATGGGCGTCTTCAACCTGATCCACGCCTCGGCCACGCCCGAAGAGGCCGACACGGAGATCAAGGTCTGGTTCAAACCCGAGGAGCTGGTCAAACACTCGCCCTCGTACACCAAGATCACTCTCAAGGACTGATCCCGGAAAAAGCCCCCAGCCGGGGGCTTTTTTGATGCGCGGAACGGCGACCTTTATCCACATTATTCCATTGCGGGTTCGCGGCGCCGATGGTAGAGTGACGGCGTCTTGTCGTGAGCGCCGGCACTTTGACGGGCGACATCGCCTGACATTGGACCGGTCTCTTCAAACGAGTCGCGTTTTGGCCCGTGGTTTCACGGCCGATGGGCACACAGGAGGAGGCTGTATCTTCGTGAATGGTGCCGGTTTCATTTTCGGCTCCGAATAATGGACACGGCACCTTTTCTTATCTGAAAACGGCAGGACGGAAATACTGTGAGCAAGCATGAAGACAAACGGCCGGCGGCGTTCCGCACGGTGATCATCCTGGTCATCGTTTTCGTCGTGGCCGGGATCGCCGCCATCCGGTACGCCAACCGCCAGCCGGATTCCGGCGTCGACGCCAAGACCGTCGCCGCGCTCGCCGAATGCCTGACGCAGAAGGGCGTGAAGATGTACGGCACGTACTGGTGCCCGCACTGCCAGGCGCAGAAGAAACTCTTCGGCGACTCCTTCTCCAAGATCGATTACGTCGAGTGCTCGCCGCCCAACAATCCGCGCGAGCAGACCCAGCCCTGCAAGGACGCGGGCATCATCAGCTACCCGACCTGGGTTTTCCCGGACGGCGGCCGCGTCTCCGGCGAGGTCAGTTTCAAGGACCTGGCGGACAAGAGCGGCTGTCCCTTCAGCAGGACCACGGTCGCGCCGGCGCCGGGCGTCACCATCGAGCAGACCGGTCAGCCGCCGCTCGAGGTCAATCCCAACCAGGCGCCCGGCGAACAGGCGCCGAAGTGATCCGTTTCCGTGCCGATCGGCGAGCGCGCTCCGCCCCGCGGAGTTTTTTTTGACCCCGCGGTTTTGACAAAGAGGCCCGCCGCCGCCTAAAATGACCACACATATGTCAAAATCGTCACATGAAAGTCTGAGAGTGCTGCTGGTCCAGGCCCGGAGCGATCAGCAGATGAAGCTTCACGAGATCGCCTGTTTTGAGACGAGCGGCAACTTGAGCGACGGCCAGGTCGACAGCCACGACCTGCTTGAGGCGCCGATCGGGATCCAGGAGATCGCCGACTTCGACGCCATCATCATCGGCGGCAGCGGCGACTATTCCGTTCTCGATGAAGTGCCTAATCTGGCCAGTCTCGAGGACATCGTCAAGGAGGCCAAGGTCCGCGACCTGCCGGTGCTCGGCTGCTGCTGGGGCGCCCAGTTCCTGGCCAAGGTCTTCGGCGGCAAGGTCATCCGCGACCCCAAGCGCCGCGAGGTCGGAACGATCGAGGTCTCCAAGACCGAGGCCGCCAGCCGTGACGAGCTGTTCAAGGACCTGCCGGAAAGGTTTTACGCCCAAGCCGGGCACACCGACCGCGTTGCCGATCTGCCGCCGGGGTCCATTCTTCTGGCGAGTTCCGCCCTCTGCCCCATTCAGGCCTTCACTTTCCCGAAGAGCGGCATGTACGGCGTCCAGTTCCATCCGGAACTCGGCCGCGACGACCTGGTGATGAGACTGAGGTACTACAAGGAGAACTACGTGAACGGGGGATCGGTCGAGGATATCATCAAGGAGATCAAAGAGACGCCGGAAGCGGCGGGTCTGGTCGGCAAGTGGATAGACCGGGTCGTCCTGGCCGGAGTGAGGTAAATTTGGCCCAACCGGGCCAAATTTCGTGTGGATAATCAGGCACTGCCGCCGTTTGAAAAATGGCCTTTCTCTTGATACGATGGAAATGAACTTCACGACGGCGTTTGCAATGTTTTGGGTCAAGTATTTGGCTTCGGGACCCGGTATCCGTCAGGTCCGATCCGGACCGGACGGGAGGATCCCAGCGGCCGTTCGCCGTCTCTGATCGTTCATCTTTGGGTGGGCCGTGCGCACGGGCGCGCGGTTGAGACTCGAGGGTGAATTTCAGGGACGATGAGTTGCCCGCACTGCGGGCGCACGGTCCAAATGGACTCAGCCAAAACTTGGGCGCCGATCGTGGGGTTCTTTGTATATATTCGGGAATATTGTATAGTGACCGGCGCCGCGGTTCGCCGTG
>JBAIWZ010000195.1:0-3264 GCA_037916955.1 Acutalibacteraceae bacterium
TGAACGCAAAAACGACGAGCAAGAACGCTGCACCGACTTTTTTCATAACCAGGTTGTTGAGGATCTTATGCATTTGGCATTTTGAAAATTATGGCGTCGGCGTCGTCGAGCCGCCGGTGAGATTCGCCTGTTGGAGCTGGGCGACCGTGTCCAGGACGAGCTTGCGCAGCGTGGCGTCGTCGGCTTTGGCCACGGCCGATTGCGGAATGCCCATCTTGATGAAAAAAGTGCGCAGATCGTCGGTCGACATCGTCTGGAGTTTGGCCGTGACCGATTCCGGGGTGAGCGTGTCGAGGTCGCCGAAAGTGTCGACGAAGGCCTGCACGGCCTGGGCGCTGGCCGGAGCCTCGGAGCCGGCCGGGGTCGAACCCTGTCCGGTGCCGGTCGCGGGCTGGCCGGCGGGAGCGGTGCCGCCGGCGGTCTGCTCGGTCCGCGGTTCGCGGCAGGTCTTGCCCTGCGGGCAATTCGGATCCGTGCCGTTCTGGATCTCGACCAGGTCCGGGATCCCGTCGGAATCCGAGTCCTCAAGGAACGGACTGGTCCGGTAGATGTAAAGCTCGTCGTAATCGGAAATGCCGTCGTGGTCGGTGTCCTTGGTCTTGAGGGCCTCGATCCGCTCCTTGTCCAGCTGCGCCTGGGTCTTGAAAACGACGGCCGACGGCTGCCGGAAGAACGGCACGACGATGGCCTTGTGCAGGCTGACGACACCGAAAACGATCGTCGTGAGCCCCATCACGACGACGATCGCAATAGTCAGCTTCTGATGCTGAGTAAGCAGATGGGCTTTGCTACGTCTTCTATATTAAAAATTATACCACCCGGTAAGCTCAGCGTCTATGCGAACGGGTGAAGAATGTGCGCTATTTTTCGAGTGCGCTGGCCAGGTCGCGCCAGGCTTCGACGGTCAGTTCTTCCGGCCGCTGCCTGGGGCTGATTTTTGCCTCAGCTAAGGCACTTTTCAGGCGTTCCGGGCTGACGGCCAAGCCGGCGAGGCTGTTGCCGAGCTGTTTTCGGCGCTGGGCGAAGGCGGTCCGGACGACCCGGAAGTAATGATCGGAGGGCGAATTTTTCAGGAAATTCCTTAACTCTGCCGCCGGCCGGATAGCCATGTGGATAACCGCGGAATCGACTTCCGGACTCGGGAAAAACGCCTGCCGCGGCACGTTGACCACCCGCCGCGGCGACGCCAGCGTCTGCACGGCGACCGCCAGCGAGCTCATGTCGCCCGGCCCGGCCAGTATCCGGTCCGCCACTTCACGCTGGATCATGACCGTCACCGAGTCCGGCTTGGGCTCTTCGAACAAAAATTTTTCCAGGGCGGCCGACGTGATCGAGTACGGCAGATTGGCGACGACCTGGTAGCCGGCGGCGCCGGCCGGGAAGCGCGCGGCCAGATCGGCGCTCGCGATCTCGAGCGCGTCGCCTTCGATCAACCGAAAGCGCGGACCGGCGAAACGGTCCCGAAGCAGCGAACAGAGTTTCTTGTCGAGTTCGATCGCGACCACTTCGGCGCCGCGCGCCAGGAGTTCCCGGGTCAGGATCCCGGGTCCCGGCCCGATCTCCACGACCCGGCTGGCCGGACCGATGCCGGCCGCGTCGGCCATGGCCCGGACGACGCCTTCGTCCAAAAGAAAATTCTGTCCGCGTCCGTGGATCGGCCGGATGCCGTACGGACCGATGAGTTGTTCCAGTTCGGCCCTGTCCATAGTCCGTTCCGGCCCGGCCGCGTCAGGGCGCCTTCGCCGCCTCCGGCTCGCGCATGACGGCGTACAACGCGGTGAACAGCGCAGCCGCCACGAAGACGCCGGCCCAGAATCCGGGCAGCAGGGTGAGCAGGACGATGCAGATCAGCGAAGCCGAAATTTTGCCCAAGGAAAGCGCCATTTCGTAGAAGACGACCTCCTCGGTCGCGGCCCCGCGGCGGGCGTCGTCGTAGATGAGCGCCGTCAGCGGAACGCCGATCATGTTCTTGGAGACGCGGTAAAAAGAATCGACCAGGAAGACGCCCAGGCCGCCGGTCACGAGCACCCGGGCGATCCAGGACCCGAAGGTGTAGACCGTGCCGCTCTTCAACACCGGGATCTTCTCGCCGTCGTCGCACAGTCCGCCGACGTACAGCGTGACGACGACGTTCGCAACCATCGAGAGCGAGATGACGGCGCCGAGCGAGAGCATGTTGGGGATGATCGTGGCGATGAAGATCGGCCAGAGGACCAGGGCGATCAGTTCTTCGCCGAACCCGAGGCAGGCGATGAGCCGCCGCCGGTTGCTCTTCCGGAAGACGCGGGCCACGGCGTTGCCGTAGGAAAACTTTTTGGGGACGAAGAACTCCGGCGTCCGAAGGAGCGGGATGTTGGAGATCAGGATCAGGATCGAGACCGCGACGAACAGGACCTTGAAGCCGAGGACCGCGGCGACGAGGCCGCCGATGACCGGGGCCAGCGCGGAGACGAACGCGACCAGCGCCGACATGTTGGAGATCTCGCGCGCGCCTTCGGCCGGCTGGCTCCAGGTCGCGAAGTTGGAGTGGTAGCCCGGCCAGTAGAGGATCTTCTGGATGGCCAGCGCCGCGACGGCCGCGATGACGAACAGCCGGTTGTACGAGATGGCGAAGAACGACAGGTAGTAGAGGATCAGGAACGGGGAACTGAAAAGCATGGTGTGCTCGTAGCCGTGGCGGTGGCAGATCCGGCCGCCGATCGGCAGCAGCAGGAAGTACAGGCCGTAAACCGCGACGTAGAACCAGAGGATCTGCGTCAGCCCGAATCCGAGCGTGTAAAGATAGATCGGCTCGAAGACCATGACCGCGGAGGTCGCGAAGTCCAGGATGGCCGTTGAAACGAACAGCTCCCTGACCTCTTGCGTCGGATGCGGCGCCAGGTAATGCTCCAGGTAATGGCGCAGGTGTCCTGTCGGCATGGTCGTTTTTTTAGCTTGATTTACGGATTATTTCCGTCCCGGGGAGATCCGGACTGCGCCCTGGCGAAGGACGGTCAGCGCTCCCCCGTCTTCCCTAACTATGGTCGAGGGAGGCCGGCGGGGCAAGACCCCGGCGTCCAGGACCAGGTCCGGCCGGCGGCGGCGCCCGGAAAATTCCCGGCGGACCGCGGCGGCCGAGTACAGCGACGGACGCCCGGACAGATTGGCCGACGTCGACGTGACCGGCCGGCCGAGGCGGCGGCCAATCCCCTGGCCCAGGCCGAAGACGGCACGCGGATCGCGGCCGTGACCGGACGCCGGCCGGCCGAGGCCAGGCGGACGCCG
>JBAIWZ010000196.1:0-6914 GCA_037916955.1 Acutalibacteraceae bacterium
TGCTCTCTTCGATCAGGCTGGAAAGTTTTTTCTCCTGCAGGTCGGCGCCCTGGGTGGCGTCGATCACCAGGAAGGCGACGTCGGCGTCGCGCAGGACCTCGAGGCTCAGGCGGACGCCGAGCTCCTCCATCCCGCGTTCGATCTTGGCGTGCTTGCGGATGCCGACGGTGTCGATGATCAGCGCGTGGCGGGCCTGCCCGGCGGCGTCCTCGAAGGTCATCAGCGTGTCCTGCGGCTCGGTGGTGGTGTGCGGCACTTCGCTCACGATCACGCGATCCTCGCCTGCCAGCGCGTTCAGCAGGGTGGACTTGCCGACGTTCGGCCGGCCGATGACCGCGATCTTCACGTCGATGTCGGGCAGCGGCTTGGAATCCAGTTTCTGGCGTTTGACCTCGTCGGCCACCAGGTCGAGCAGGTCGCCGACGCCGGAGCCATTGGCGGCCGAGATCGGCGCGGGCGCGCCGAAGCCCAGCTTCAGCCATTCCGGGGATTCGGCCTGTTTGCGGATCCGCGGACCGTCGGCCTTGTTGGCCGCGAGAATGATCGTCTTGCCGGAGCGCTGGAGGTGCCGGGCGAGGGCCCGGTCCTGCGGCAGCACGCCGTCGTTGATGTCGACGACGAAGATGATGATGTCGGCCTTGAGCATCGCCGCCTTCGCCTGGCGTTTGAGGCTTTCCTCGGTCGCGGCATCGGCGGTCAGGTCCAGGCCGGCGGTATCTACGGCCGTCAGCACCTCGCCGCGCCAGTGGAAATGGCCGTAGTTAACGTCGCGGGTCGTGCCGGCGACGGGAGAGGTCAGGGCCTTGCGGGTCTCGAGCAGCCGGTTGAACAGGGTCGATTTGCCGACGTTCGTCCGGCCGACGATGGCGACGACGGGCGTGATCTTCGTGCGGATATCCATAATTTTTTCCTCAGCCGCGGCTTCCGTCGTCGCTGCCGGCGCTGATGTCGGTCAGGTCCTTGCCCAGGATCACCAGGAAGTCGGGCGAAGCTTCCGTGCCGCCGGACGGCGGCAGGGGATAGTTCGAGACCTCGACCGGGTCGGGCGAGAAGGCTTTCTTTAGTTCGGCGAGTGCGTCGACCTTGCGGCCGCCGGTCAGGTCGTAGATCGTCGTGCGGCGGTAAGAGAACGATTCGGCGTTGCCGATCTTGACCACGACGAACCCGAAATTCGCCAGCTTGGCCGCGGCCTCGCGGGCCAATCCGGGCTGGCCGGTGCCGTTCTGGATCTCCACCCGGGTCTTCTCCTGCGGAGGCGGCGGCGGCGCGGGTTGGATCCCGGCTACCGCGCTGTCCGCGTTGAAGATGTCGGCGGCAATGTCCCGGAGCTTCCCCCAATCGTCGTTCCGCGGCACCAGCACGAAGGCGCCGTTCAGCACGCTCGCCACGAGCGGCGAACCCGGGCTGTCGTCGATAACTTTATGGATGACGTCGGCCGGATCGATGCCCTGGCCCATCTTGGCCAGACGCAGGATCTCGCCGACCTGGAGGTTGGTGGAGATGTCGGATTGCAGTTCGGCCAGCAGATTGCTGATCTTGGCCGGGTTCCGGAGCGTGCTGAAACTGAACAGCTTGTCCTTGAGCGCGGCCAGGACCTTCTGCTGACGCGCGGCCCGGGCGAAGTCCGAGCCCTCGCCGTTGTTGCCGTGCCGCGAGCGCACGTACTCCAGGGCGTCGGCGCCGCTCATGTGCTGCCAGCCCTTCTTGAAGGCAACGACCTGGTAGCCGTAGTGGTCGGTCGGGTAGGAAGAGTCCGTGAAGGACCGGTCGACATAGACGTCGATGCCGCCGACGTCGTCGACGATCTTTTCGAAGCCCCGGAAGTCGAGCCGGACGTAGTAGGGAATGTCCAGCCCGAGCAGGCCCTCCAGCGCGGTGCGGGAGAAGTCGGCACCGCGGCCCGGGACCTCGAGTTCGCCGAAGGCGTTGGCCGCGTTGATCTTGCGCCAGCCGGCGCCGGGCAGCGGCACGACCAGGTCGCGGGGAATGGACAGGAGCGCCACCTTGCGGTCGGACGGCCGGATGCTGGCCACCATGATCGTATCGGTGAGCAGCGGCCCGTCGTGGCCTTCGCCGCCCATGCCCAGCACCAGGACGTTGATGCGGTCGTCCGGTTCGCCGGTGATCTGCCGGTCAGGACTGCCGATCAGATGCATCTGCTTGATGATCGGCAGGTTGTTCAGGCTGGCGAGCGCCGCGGAGGCCGTTTCCGAGAGGGAGAGCCGGCCGACGCCGAAAGAGATGCCGAAGATGGCGGCCAGCCAGATGATCGCCAAGACAAATTTCACCGGCTGGTGACCGGTGGCGGGTTTCGACTTGGCCTGCCGGCCCCCGGCCAGCAGATTTACCTTCATTGGTTTCATGATTTATCCGGTTGTCCGCTCTTTTCCGGTGGTTGCCGTCAGAGCGGCCGCCTTTCATTACTATATTCTTAGGCATGGGAGCCGATTTGGCAAGCCTTAAATCGCCGACTTTTCCACCCCGGGCCGCGGGTCTTGGCGATTAATGGACGTTGTGTTACAGTTTCTTTACTTTTGGGCCGAAAAAGGCCGTTCATCAACCAGAAACCGGCCTTGTCACGCCGGTTTTCGGGTCGAGAAAAGGCGGTTAACAAAGAAAAGAATCGGGCGTGTGGCTCAGTTGGTTAGAGCGCTGTCCTCACACGACAGAAGTCAGTGGTTCGAATCCACTCACGCCCACCATCCCGCGCCGCCCAGGGTACTGAGCTGCGGGGGATGGCAATTAACGGCCAAAAGTACGATAGTTAAGCCATAAAAGGCCCGTCCGGGGCCGTATCGAACACCGTTATGCCGGAAGAGCCGATCAAGCCGACCGAGGTACCGGAACAGGAACCAGCCGGTCGGAAGACCGAAGTCAAGACGCTGACCTCGCAGGCGCTCCAGTTCGCCGGCGAGCTTCTGCACGTCATCATCATCTCCCTGGCCGTGATCATCCCGATCCGGTACTTCCTGATCCAGCCGTTCTACGTCAAAGGCGCCTCGATGGAGCCGAACTTCTACGATCATGAATATCTGATCATCGACGAGATCAGCTACCGCTTCGCTCAGCCGGAGCGCGGCGACATCGTCGTCTTCCGTTACCCCAACGATCCGCGCCAGTTCTTCATCAAGCGCGTCATCGGCTTGCCCGGCGAGCGCGTCGTGATCACCGGCGGCCAGGTCAGGATCTACGGACCGGGCCAGACCGAGGGGAAGCTGCTCGACGAAACCTCGTATCTCGGCAGCACCCGCACCTCCGGCGACAAGGACGTCCAGCTGGCCAACGACGAATATTTCCTGATGGGCGACAATCGCACCGCCAGCCTCGATTCCCGCATCTTCGGGCCGGTGCCCAGGTCGTTCATCGTCGGACGGGTCTGGCTGCGCGGCTGGCCGCCCGAAAAACTCAAGGTCTTCGGCTCGCCGGCCGGCGAGGCCGTCCTGGAGTGACCGCGCTTTCCGTGAAACACGAATCATCGTCAACGCCAACCAACGCCCTTATGCCAGCCAAGCCGAAAAAAGTCAGCTCCAACAAACCCAAGGCCGCCAAGCCGGGTCCCCGGCCGGCCAAGCCGGCGCAGGTGAAGGCCGACGCGCCCGCCCAGCCGGTGATGGCGCCCCGACCGTCCGGCCGGCCGGTATCCACGCCCCAGATGCTGCGCGGCATGCGCGACACCCTGCCCTCCGAGCAGAAGTATTGGCGTTTTATCAACCGCAAGATCGAGAACATCGCCCGGTCATACGGCTACGACCGGATCGACACGCCGATCCTCGAAGAGACGGCGCTGTTCGTCCGCTCGGCCGGCAAGCAGAGCGACGTCGTCGAGAAGGAGATGTTCTCCTTCATCGACAAGGGAGGGGAGAACGTCACCCTGCGGCCCGAGGGCACGGCGCCGCTGGTCCGCTCCTACATCAACCACGGCATGTTCAGCCTGCCGCAGCCGGTGAAGCTCTATTACGTCGGGCCGATGTTCCGTTACGAAAGGCCGCAGCACGGCCGCCTGCGCCAGCACTCGCAGGTCGGCTTCGAGGTCTTCGGCGACGGCCACCCGGTGCTCGACGCGGAGATCGTCCTGCTGTCGTACCTCTTCTATAAGGAACTCGGCATCAAGACCAACATCCACATCAACAGCCTCGGCTGCCAGAATTGCCGTCCGAACTACACCGCCGAACTGGTCGCCTACTACAAGCCGAAGCGTTCGCAGCTCTGCGAGGACTGCAAGCGCCGGCTGGCGAAGAACCCGCTGCGCCTCCTCGATTGCAAGGAGCCGAGCTGCGTCGCCGTCCGCGAGGGCGCGCCGCACATCGTCGACTTCCTCGATGACGAATGCAAGAACCACCTGATGCGGGTGCTCGAGTACCTGGACGAACTGATGGTCCCGTACGTCCTCGATCCGCACCTGGTCCGCGGCTTCGACTACTACACCCGCACCGTCTTCGAGATCATGCTTGCCGACGAGACCCAGCCCGGGCAGTACGCTCTGGGCGGCGGCGGACGCTATGACACCCTGGTCGAGCAGATGGGCGGGCGGCCGACCCCGGCCTGCGGCTTCGGCATCGGCATCGAGCGCGCGATCCTGCAGATGAAGACCCAGAATATCGAACCCGAGGACGATTTCCGCCCGGAGATCTTCCTGGCCCAGCTCGGCGACACCGCCCGGCGCAAGGCCTTCGTCCTGTTCGAAGACCTGCGCGGCAGCGGCATCAAGGTCTCGGCCACCTTCTCCAAGAACGCCCTGAAGAACCAGCTGGAGACGGCCAACCGCCTCGGCGCCAAGTACACGGTCATCATCGGCCAGAAGGAGGTCCTGGACGGCACGGTGCTGATCCGCGACATGGAATCCGGCATGCAGGAGATCGTCGACTACAATAAGGCGGCTAACGAACTGAAGAAGAAACTCGGACGAGCTTAAATTTGGGGACGAAATTCCGGTTTTTTGCGGATTTGACGCGAAAAGTTCGCCGATGCTAATATGAACCAGTACGAACGGGGGATAAAACCCTGTTCTCTGAACTGAAAGGAAGGTGAGATTTGTGGCCGAAGTTAAGAGGAAAAAGGGCGAAAGCTTCGAAAGTCTGCTGAGGCGTTTCAGCCGGAAGGTCCAGGAAAGCGGCAAGCTGCTCCAGGCCAGAAAGATCCGGTTCCATTCGCGCACCAAGAGCAAGTCCGCTGTCCGCGAGGCCGCTCTCCGTCGCGAATATCTGCGCGCCCGGCGCGAGTACCTGATCAAGACCGGTCAGGCTACTGAAGAAGATTTCCGCCCGAAGCGTTCGGGTCGTTCGCGCTAAGCCCGTATCACGCAAACGGCGATGACGACGCGGGAAAAACTTGAAGTCGATTACGCGCGCGAGGCGAAGGCGCGGAATGCATTCGCGGTATCCGTACTGCGAATGCTTCGCGCTGCCCTGAAGAACGCGGAGATCGACAAGATGAAGCCGCTCACCGAGGAGGACGCCGTCGGGGTCATCGGCCGCGAGGCCAAGAAACTCAAGGATTCGGTAGCGGACTTCGCCGCCGGCGGACGCCAGGATCTGGTCAAGCAGACCGAGGCGGAGCTGGCATTCATGCAGCAGTACCTGCCGGCCGCGATCGGCGACGACGAGCTGCGCAAACTCATCAATGACAAGATCGCCGCGTTCGGCCAGCCGACGATGAAGGATTTCGGCCGGATCATGGGCGAAGTGACCAAGGAAACAAAAGGACGCGCTGACGGAGCCAAGGTCAGCGCCATGGTCAAAGAGGCGCTGGCCGGCGGCTCGACCTGAAGCCGCCCCGGCGCCGATTAACCTTCTTCCCATGCTTCTTGGAAGGTTCGATCAGCCAAAGAGTCACGCTCGCGATACCGGACGTTCGCGCCGGCTGGGTTTCGCCGCCCTGGCCGCGTTTTTAGTGTTGGCCGCGGTCGTCCTGGCGAGGCCGCAGGCGGTCCACGCCGGCGTCAATCTCGGCCTGCAATACGCCAGCGGCATCGGCCTGACCACGACCGACATCCGGACGGTGGTCGCCAGGATCATCAACGCCTTCTTCGCGCTGCTCGGCCTGGTCGCCGTGGTCCTGTTCCTGTACGCCGGCTTCCTCTGGATGACGGCGCAGGGCAACGAGGAAAAGATCGTCGAGGCCAAGCGGATCATGGTCAACACGACCATCGGCCTGGTCATCATGCTTTCGGCCTACGCCATCACCTGGTTCATCTACCGGGCCATCACCGGCAGCGACCTGACGACCGGCGGCGGAACGTCCGCGACCCAGTCGGCGCTCTCGTCGGTCTTCTGTCCCGACTGCGGTCCCGAAGAGCTGGGCAACGGCATCATCCAATACCATTACCCGGAGGTCGGGCAGACCGGCGTTTTTCGCAACACCACCATCTCGATCACTTTCAAGAAGCCCCTGCTGATCTCCTCGGTCATCAAGACCGGCGTGGTCGGGGGCGTCACCTACAATTACTGCGATTTCAACCAGATCGATCCGGCCCAGCACAAGCTCTGCTCGGATTGCGCGCATCCGGACGCCAACTGCAAGCCGATCACCGGAGCCATCCTCGGTCTCAACACCGACAACATCAAGATCATCAGGAACGACAAGCTGACGACGGCCACGGGTTCCACCCCTGACGACAATTTCACCAGCCGCTACTCCGCCCATGATTTCCTCGGCGCCCCGCCCGACAACAAGTCGCCCTACGCCGCGGTGACGCAGGTCCAGCTGAACGCGCAGCCGCCGCTCCTCGATCCCGACAAGGGACAGCAGACCATCGTCATCACCCCCGTCGACTGGCTGGGCGATCAGACGGCCGAGATCAATTACCGCGTCGGCCTGCGCGGCGGCCAGAACGGCATCAAGGTCTGGTCGCCGGCCCCGGACGGCAGCGTGACGACCCAGCCCGCCTTCTCGACGATGCGCGCCGACGGCTCCTA
>JBAIWZ010000197.1:0-2525 GCA_037916955.1 Acutalibacteraceae bacterium
GGGGTTGCCGCCGTCGGCCTGGCAGAAGAAGTTCGGCGAGTTGCCGCAGACGTTCTTCGAGGCCGTGGTCGGACAGGAGAACGACGGCAGGCCGTGGTTCTTGCACTTCTGGCTGGCCAGGGCGGGATGCGCCGAGACGGCCGATAGCACGGCCAAAGCGATCACGCCGACCGCGACGGCCGCGAATTTCACTGACCGCACGGACCTGGAAGAAAAAATACGCATAGCGCACCCCTCGTTGTTATCCCCGGCCGCCTGAACCGGATAATATATTTGTTAACATCTTAACATGCGTTAACTTAGCCAGCAAACACCGACTCCCCGAATAACGCGCCTGGGCCATAAAAACCGGATCCCGTCGGGATCCGGTCTTATTTTCAGGTCTCGCTGCGGTCGGCTCAAGGCTGCGGCGCCCCTTTCGGCTGGTCGGCGGGGAACCGGCCCTGCGACGTTGTCTTGGGCACGCCGCCTGGCTCGCTTTCCGCCTGAAGCGTCGTTACCCAGGTTATCGAGTTGACGACCGTGTCCCCGCCCTCGGCCGGCTGCTGAACGGTCACGAAATCGATGACGTCGTCCTTTTTCAGATCGGAGAGCTTCAGCGGCACATCATTGTATATGTCCTCGGTCTCCTGGGGCGGCGGAGGCAGGCCTTTGGAATAGTCCCAATTTGCCGCCGTGGACGCCGGAACGGCTGTCTTGGGGATCATGGCATGAATGACGGCGCCGGCGGCCGGCTGCAGCGAGGTCAGAAACGGCTTTTCCGCGGACTGGGACAGCGACGGCACGGCGACCAACAGGCGGCCGCCGACGTTCGATGCCACGATCGCCGAATATTTGACCGGCAGCGCGGCAGCGGCGGTCGGCTGGCCGGAATTCACGTTGGCCGCGGTCGACACCGATAACGGAGAGACGACCGTCGGATAGGCCACTCGCGAGATGATGAGCCCGGTCAGGATACCCGCGGCAAGGATCGAAACGTAGACGATCGGAGCTGAGATCCTGTAAGCGCCCATGAGACTCTTGTTTTTTGCGCGCATAGGCCGGCTAGTTCAACTTAACGCAGTTGACCCAGACGTACGCGCCGCTGGCCTCTGCCGAGTAATAGACGTCGACATAGGTCGTGCGCAGCCCGGAACTGGAGCATTCCCATTCGCCGCCGTGGCTTTCGCAATTGTAGCCGCCCCAGCCGGTCGCGTTATAGCCGGCAGGGCAGGAACACCGGCCCCAACCCGCGCCCTGCGCGGGAGTAAAAGTGCAGGCCTGGCTGACAACGCTGAGAGACGGCCAGGTTGACCGGCTGACGCCGCCCAGGTTGATGCTGCCGGTGACCTTCAGGTTCTGGCCGCCGCTGTCAGGGCCGACGCGAACCCAGCCCGACGACGCGCCGAGGACGAGATCGTTGTTGACGCTGGTGCTGGAGGGGTCGGCGTAGATGCCCGAGTAGCCCCAGGCGCTGCCGACGCGCAGCCGACCGCGGCCGCCCTGAGTCAGGGTTTCGTTGCCCTGGACATGCATGTTGTTCTCGATCCAGGCATCGGTCCCGTAGACGTTGGTGCCGTTGCCGCCGACCGCGAGTCTGACCGCCGGCGCGGATGCGCCGAGACCGACGTTGTCCGCGAAGTAGTTGGCGGTCCCGCCGTAGCCCCAGCTGAAGTAGGTGCCGTTGTACCAGAGGGCCTCGGCGCCGTTGACGTTCAGGGCGACGCCGCTCGACACCCCCTTGTTCAGATTCAGCGGGCCGGCGACGTCCAGCGTGTAGCCGGGCGAAGCAGTACCGATGCCGACGTTGCCGCCGCCGTCGATGCGCATCTTTTCGCCCCAGGTGGTCGATCCCTGCGTGTAGAAGGTCAGGGCGGTTGACGTGCCCGGCGTGGCGGCCGAGGTGAAGACGCCCGCGATCGCTCCGGCGAGCAGATAGCTGCCGGAGGTCATCTCGTCCCAGAACTGGATCGAGCCGCCGATGCCGTTGGCGCCGTTTCCGGAACTGCCGCGCCAGAGGTCCAGGACCGGGACCACCGTGTTATTCGATGAGTCGTTGGTCCGGTAGGCGGCCAGCGGCGTGTTGTTGCCGCTTGTCGTGAACACGCCGCCGGGATTGCCGTTGCCGTGCACCGTGCCGTTGACGTCGAGCGTGTAGCTGGGGCTGGTCGTGTCGATGCCGACCTTGCCGGTGTTGCCGCCCGGACCGACGAACAGGGTCGGGGTATTGGCGCTGAAGCCGACCATCAGCGAATTGTCGGTCGAATTGACGAGCGGGTCGATGGACGAGTTGCCGACGCCGATGGTGACGGAACCGGTGCCGCTGGCCGTGACCGAGTTGCCGATGGCGACCGAGTGGCCGCCGCTCGCGGTGGCGTAGCCGCCGATGGCGACCGAGCTGTTCTGGCTGGCGGAGGCAGTGGGGCCGAGGGCGTAGGAGTAGTCGCCGGTGGCCGAGGCGTAGTAGCCCATGGCGTTGGCGTAGTAGCCGCTGGCCGTGGCGTAGTAGCCGGTGGCGAAGGAGCTCGGGGTGGTGGCCGTGCTGT
>JBAIWZ010000198.1:0-2033 GCA_037916955.1 Acutalibacteraceae bacterium
TTCCGGCGGCGGCAAGAAGCCGTGGAAGCAGAAGGGGACCGGCCGCGCGCGCGCCGGCAGCACCCGCTCGCCGTTGTGGCGCAAGGGTGGGGTCATCTTCCCGCCGAAGCCGCGCAGCTACGCCTACGCGCTGCCGACAAAGGTCCGCCCGCTGGCGGTCAGGGTCCTGCTCTCCGAGCTGAACCGGGCCGACCGGGTCAGGGTGCTCGACAGTTTCAGCCTGGCCCAGCCGAAGGCCAAAGAGGGGGCCAAGTTCCTCAAGGAACAGAACGCCTCGGGCGCCGTCATGATCGTCCTGGGGGCCGACAATCCGGAGTTCGCGCGCGGTGTGCGCAACCTGGCCGGCGTCAGCGTCGTCAAGTCGCAGGAACTGAACGTGTTCGATCTGGCCAAGACCGACTGGCTGATCCTGGACAAAGCGTCGGTCAAACAGTTGAAGGAAAGGTTAAGCTAACATGGACCTGGGCCACATCATTATTGAACAGCTGGTGACGGAAAAATCGGTCGGCGACCGGCCGCTCGGCCGCTACGTCTTCAAGGTCAATCTGCTGGCCAACAAACTGGCCGTCAAACAGGCCGTGGAGAAGTACTTTAAGGTCAAAGTGGTCGACGTCAATACCTGCTATGTCCGCCCGAAACGGCGCGTCATGGGCCGCTCGATCGGGCGCACGTCTCGCTGGAAGAAAGCCTACGTGACCCTGGCCAAGGGCCAAAAGATACAGGAGCTGGAAGCATAAATGGGAGTTAAGCAATTCAATCCCCGGAGCCCCGGGACCAGGTTCCGCATCTCCGACGACTACTCGGATATCACCAAGTCTTCGCCGGAAAAGAAGCTGCTGGCCAAACAGAAGCAGAATTCGGGCCGCGACTGGCGCGGTTTCGTCTCGATGCGGCACCGCGGCGGCGGCAACCGGAAGCATTACCGGATCATCGATTTCAAACGGACCAAGGACGGCATGCCGGCGACGGTGATCGGGATCGAGTACGACCCGAACCGCAACTGCCGCATCGCCCTGATCGAGTACGCGGACAAAGAGCGCAGCTATATCCTGGCCCCGCTCGGCCTGACCGACGGCGACAAGGTCGCTTCGGGACCGGAGGCCGACATCAAGCCGGGTAACGCCCTGCCGCTTTCCGCCATCCCGGTCGGCACCACCGTCCACAACGTGGAGCTGGAGCCCGGGCGCGGCGGCGTGCTGGCCCGTTCGGCCGGAGCCGGCCTGGTCCTGCTGGGCAAGGAAGCCGGCTACGCGATCGTCAAACTACCGTCGGGCGAACAGCGCATGGTCAACGTCAACTGCCGCGCCACCGTCGGCCAGGTCGGCAACCTCGACGCCAAGAACGTCGTGATGGGCAAGGCCGGCAAGAAACGGCATCTCGGCCGGCGGCCGGAAGTGCGCGGCGTCGTGATGAACCCCTGCGACCACCCGCACGGCGGCGGCGAGGGCAAGTCCGGCATCGGCCACGTGGCGCCGCTGACGCCGTGGGGCAAGCCGACGCTCGGCCTCAAGACCCGCAAGCCGCGCCGGCACAGCGACCGGTTCATCTTGACCAGGAGGAAATAATGGGACGTTCGGTGAAAAAAGGCCCGTATATCGATGAGAAGCTCTTGAGAAAGGTCCAGAAGATGGAACTGGCCAAGGAAAAGAAGATCATCAAGACCTGGGCGCGCAGTTCGACGATCATCCCGGAAATGGTCGGCTACACTTTTGCCGTCCACAACGGGGTCAAGCACATCCCGGTCTACATCAACGAGAACATGATCGGCCACAAGCTGGGCGAATTCGCGCACACGCGCGTCTTCCGCGGCCACAGCGCGCCGACCGATAAATCGACGACGTTAACTTAACATGAGCGAAATAATAGCCAAAGCAAAATGGGTCAAGAGCGGCGATCGCAAGATCGGCCGGGTGATGGACTTGGTCCGCGGCAAGTCGGCGGCCGAGGCCATGACCATCCTCAAGTTCCAGCCGCAGAAGGCGGCCAGGATCCTGGCCAAGGTGCTCAAGTCGGCGATCGCCAACGCCAAGCAC
>JBAIWZ010000199.1:0-3430 GCA_037916955.1 Acutalibacteraceae bacterium
AGGGGGAGCTCAGCGGCATCCCGCTGGCCATGCTGCACGGCCGTCTGGACGCGGCGGAAAAGGAAAAGGTGATGGCGGACTTCCTGGAGCGCCGGGCCATGGTCCTGGTCTCGACCTCGGTCGTCGAGGTCGGCGTCGACGTGCCGAACGCCACGGTCATCTGCATCGAAGGAGCGGAACGCTTCGGCCTGGCCCAGCTTCACCAGTTCAGGGGCCGCGTCGGCCGCGGCGAGGTCGATTCGCGTTGTTTCCTGCTGCCAAGTTCGGCGGCGCCCGAGGCGCTGGAGCGCCTGCGCGCGGTGGCCGAGGCGGCGGACGGCTTCGCCCTGGCCGAAAAGGACCTGGCCATGCGCGGTCCGGGCGACCTGCTGGGCACCGCCCAGTCCGGCTTCCCGCCACTGCGGCTGGCCTCGCTCCTGGATTCCGGCCTGATCAAGCTGGCCCGGCAGACCGCCGAAACCCTGCTGGCCGATGACCCCGAACTCCGGTCGAGGCCGGAATTGCGCCAATTGATGCCGATCCCCGAGGAGCAGGTACATCTGGAATGATCCAGGCCGGCCTTGACAAGCCGGCTCCGTAATGCTAATTTTTTCCGAACGCTTCAGTTCACGCTGGGGCGTTTTTCAGGCGGAGTTCCTTAAACATCCGCGGCAAAGGAGGCCGAAAATGATGCGAAGAAGCTACTGCTGTTCCTGCAACCTGGTCATCGCGCCTGCCGATCCGTCGCACATCGTCCGCAAGAGGAAGCACGCCCACGAGCACTGCATCGTCAGCCGCGAGCTGATGAAGATCAGGGCCGACGCGGCGGAGTTCTTCCGCGGCCGCGACGAGAAGGTCGCCGCCGACTTCGCCGAGCGGTCCCTCAAGGTCCGCAGCCGCAAGAGCCTGGCCGCGCTCATCGCCGAGTGCGCCCGCGCCGCGGCGCCGACGGGCACCAAGCGCGAGGTCGGGAAGTTCCTGACCGTGATGAGCGACCGGCTCTTCCTGGACATCCCGCGCTAGGCCGGCAGCCTCTCTCACGCGGCCCCGCCGCCTCACGAAAACCCCCGAGAGTTCATCTCGGGGGATTTTTTATTTCGTCTTCGCGCCGTTTCAGCCGGCCACGGCCGAGACCAGTTCCCGGACCGTTCGCACCTGCCTGACCTTGGTCCGTTCGGGGAGTTTGGGCTTGCCGGAACGCGGCAGCGGGGTCATGACCTCGCCGATGCCGAGCGCGGCGGCTTCGGCCAGCCGGCGATCGGTCGACAGCACGGACCGGACCTCGCCTCCCAGGCCGACCTCGCCCCAGACCGCCAGCCCCTCGGGCAGCGGCCGGTTGAGCTGGGCCGAAGCGATGGCGGCGGCGACCGCCAGGTCGGCCGCCGGCTCGCGGACCTTGAGGCCGCCGACCACGTTGATGTAGACGTCGGACTGGCTGAGGTCGAGGCCGCCCCGCCGGTTGAGCACGGCGATGAGCATCTCCAGCCGGGATTGGTCGAAGCCCGATGCCCGCCGGGTCGGATAGCCGAACGGCGTCTTCTGGACCAGGGCCTGGATCTCGACCAGGATCGGGCGCGTGCCCTCGATGATGCAGGAAACGGCCGAGCCGGGGTTGCCGGCCTGGCGCTCGTCGAGCAGGTAGGCCGAGGGATTGCGGATCTCCTCCAGTCCGGTCTCGGCCATGCCGAAGATGCCGGTCTCGTCGGTCGAGCCGAAGCGGTTCTTGAGGACGCGGAGGACGCGTAGCGGGTGGCTACGCTCGCCCTCGAACGACAGGACTGCGTCGACCAGATGCTCGAGCGTTTTGGGCCCGGCCATCTGTCCGTCCTTGGTCACGTGGCCGATGATCAGCAGGGGAGTGCCAGACCGTTTGGCGTAACCGACCAGCTTGGCCGCGGCGCCGCGGATCTGGTTCAGGGCGCCGGCTTCGGAGGGGATGTCGGCGGCGTAGATCGTCTGGATCGAATCGATGACGGCCAGCGCCGGTTTTTCCTTGTCCAGGGCCGCGGCCACGCCGTCGACGGCGGTCTCGCCGCAGTAGAGCAGTCCGGCCGTCGGCAGCTTCAGGCGTTCGGCGCGCATCTTCACCTGGCCGGCGGATTCTTCGCCGGAGGCATAGACCACGGCGCGGCCGGTCTTGGCGGCCAGGCGGGCGGCCATGGTCAGCGCCAGGGTCGATTTGCCGATGCCCGGCTCGCCGCCGAGGAGCGTCACCGAGCCGGAGACGATGCCGCCGCCGAAAACGCGGTCGACTTCGCCGACGCCCGTGGCCAGCCGCTCGCCCGTGGCTGACAACACTTCGTCGAAGCCGGTCAGCGCCGCGGCCGGCGTCTTGGCCGCCGAAGCCCCGCGGCCGCCGTAATCCGGCCGGGCGGGGCCGATCGTGCCCCAGGAGCCGCACTCCAGGCATTGGCCGGTCCATTTCGGGCTCTGGGCGTCGCAGTTGGCGCAGACGAATATCTGCTGGTTTTTGACGGTGGTCTTCGGCATATGTTCAAAGGTCATTTTACAGCCTTTTACTAATAAGCAAAAACGGCGTCAAGCGCCGTTCTTGCGATCGCGTCGCGGTCAGGTTTGCAGCATCGCGTTATTTTTCATTGTCTGACCCTGAAGATCTTGATGATGGGTTGCCAGAGCTTGCAGTCGGGCGTGAGGCAGACCGAGCCGGACCTGGTAGGTTTTCCATTCATCCCCTGGACTATTTGAGCCTCGCCCTTTTTTTTCCCCCAACCCACGAAAACGATGGAGTGGAGGCCGGTGCAGCCGGCCCATCCGTTGTAGATCCAAAGCGCGTCGCCGGGCTGCAGCAGGTCCGCCCATGAGCCGGGGTAGCCGCCGCCGATGCCTTGGACCAATTCTTTTTCAAGTTCTTGAAGGGCAAGGTCCCGTGAAGATTTGCAGCCGGGATTGTCCGGTTTCCTGGGGCTTGTTGGGTCTTTGCAGTCGTTCTTGCACTTATAGGTGTGGATCTTGTCGATATATGATTGGGGCACCGATTTGAGCTGCGCCGATTTTTCGTGCGTCCAGCATCCGCCGGTATCGAAGAGGCAATCGGTGCCCGGAATGAGTTTTATATTATTAAACTTTTTAGTCCTCTGGTTTCCTGACGATCCGGCCCCGGCCAGCGTGAAGAGCGTTCCGGCCGTCCTGCCGCAGGATCCGAAATACGTCTGGCAGGCCGCCGCGGCGCTGCCAAGCTGGACCACTCGCTGGGCCGTCGTACCGGCCGTCGCGATGGTCCCAGCCTGGTTATAAAATTCGATCGCCCGGAGGTTTTTGCGCGGATCTGTATCATTATCGACCGGCGCCGTGAGGTTCAGCGGGCATGAGCTATACACATTCGCAGAACTGCCGGCTGGCGGCGCCACTCCGCCGGGCGATGGTCCTCCGACGCTGCTCAGATTTCCCTCGGGGATCCCCCCTCCCGTTTCGGCGAGCGTGTACTGCAGTT
>JBAIWZ010000200.1:0-7454 GCA_037916955.1 Acutalibacteraceae bacterium
GCCCTCGCTGCCGCCCGCGCTACGCTCGCCTTCACGTCGCACGGCGACGTGACTGCATTCAAAGAATATTTTTTGATAACGCTTCTTGCCTCGTCACTTACTCTGACCTTACACCCGATACTCTCCGTCCATTTACATCTCCGGCACTTCGGAACGAAAATCGTCGTAACGGGCCTGAAGCGATTCGCGCATCTCGCCCCAGTCGTCATCGTCGTTGATCTCCTCGAATTCGCGCTTCTCGTCGAGCACGGTCTCGACCAGATCATCCCACTCCTCGCGGCTGAGCGCTCCTTCGGACAGGGCCCGTTCCTTAACTTCCACGTAAAGATCTTCGAGACTGAATGCCAAGTTATCCATAAATGTGGTCAATGGTGTGTGGGCCAGCATAGCACGGCTTTTTGGACGTGAAAAGACGGACCTGAACCGGACGGTCGTTCCGGGGCAGAATGCGCATGATTTAGCGAAGAAACATTGACAAACGCTCATTTTTATGCTATGATGTT
Organism: Acutalibacteraceae bacterium; assembly: GCA_037916955.1. GTDB lineage: Bacteria > Patescibacteriota > Patescibacteriia > SG8-24 > SG8-24 > JBAIWZ01. The sequence continues at coordinate 504 of JBAIWZ010000200.1, forward strand.
TTTGTGCGATATCAACGTAATCCCTCCAAGCTTATGAGCGAAAGACCGAACTTCGAACATATGATCCAAGAAGAGCTGGACAAACAGGAAATCAAACCCGAGGGATCCGAACCGATCCCCGAGGGCGCCATCAAAGATACCCGCAGCGACGCCGAACGCGCCGCGGCCTTCGCCAAGAAGGGCGAAGAGATCAAGGCGGCCCAGCGCGAGGCCGCGCTGGAAAAGATGAAGAAGGGGCGCGAGGTTGCGCCCGCGCTCAAAGCCCTGCCCGGCGAGGCCGAGACTCCGGCCGCCGCCGGCCCCGAAGCGGCGAAGGAAAAGAAGTCGCTCTGGGAAAAGGAGAACCAGCTCCTGGCCGCCAAGACCGAGATGCTGGTGGCCGGCGTCCAGAAGGGCGAGAAGGTACCCGACGCCGACAAGCGCAGCCTGTTCCGCGACATCCTTAATCAGACCGCCAACGAGAACGTCTCCTTCAGCACGATCGTTTCCAAGAAGGGATTCGACGAGGCCAAACGGCTGGAATCCGAAGGCAAGAAAGTGCCGCCGATGTCGCGCGAGCTCGGCCTGGATTCGATCGCGGCCAGCGCGATGTACAAGTTCAAGAAGGAATACGAAAAGATCCTGGCCAGCTCGGCCGACGGCGCGGAAGCCTACGAGCAGGCCAAGAAACTGGCCGCCGGCTTCTTCGAGGAGCAGGTCAAACTGGAAAAGAACCGCGAGGCCATGTACGGCCGGCCGCTGCCGACCTCGATCGAGGCGGCGCAGAAGAAGGACCAGCTGACCGAAAAGAAACGCAAGGCCGAGGTCCACAAGGCCTTCGGGTCGTTCTTCGAGGAGGTCAGCAAGCGGTTCCAGCTCGGCAAGAAGCCGGGCAAGGGCAAGGACGCCGGCAATGGACGGCGTGCCGCCTGATCACGAACAGAAGAAAACCGCTCCCGGCCGGGAGCGGTTTTGATATCCGGAAAAACAAAAACGCCCGGCGGGCGTTTCGTGGAAAGATCGCGTCAGGCGGACGCGGCGTCGAGGCGCTCGACGATCAACTGCCGCTCCAGGCGGTACAGGCGCGCCAGCAAGCCGGCGTAGTACCTCGCCGCCCGGCGCAGGTCGGGATCCGCGAGCGGTTCCCAGATCTCCCGCCACCAGTCGTAGAGCAGACGCGTGTCCGGATCGGCCAGGAGCCAGGCCATCTCTTCGTCGGCGACCGATTCGGCCGGCGCGTCGTGGTCCAGGAGCTCCCGGGCGGTGTCCAGGTCCAGGCCCGGCGCGTGCAGCAGCCGCTGGAAGAGCTCGGACAGCAGGCGCTCGTGCGCCGTCTTCTTCTGATCGTCGGGCAGACGCTCGGAGATGGCGGCCAGGGCCGGACAGGCCGAGACGATCTCGGCGATGCGGCGGCGCGGCGAAAGCGGCAGATGAAATACGGACGATGCCGTTCCTGAGGTCATGTGGCAGCCTCCCGTCGGGTGTCGTTGATCATTGAACACCCGCGAACGGGTGCCTGATCCGCTTTAAGGAACAGCGGACCTTAGCAGGAATACCCGGTCGTGTCAAGGGTGGTCCGCGAAAATAAAAAACGGCGAAACAGCTGTTTCGCCGCTCAGTTGAGCTTTTTCGGATCGGTCTCGATCCGGCCGGCCGCGGCCTCGGCCTCGACGCGCCGGAGGGCCTCGCGAAGAAGCGGGTCTTCGGCCCGGACGGCGGGTCCCTTCGTCTCCGGTCCCGGAACGTGGGGCGGCAGTGCCGCCTGGACGCGCGGAGCCGGCAGCGCGGACCGGGCCGACTGCAGGCGTTCGGTCGCGGCCCGGAGCGCGGCGTTCGCCGACCTCTGGCGATCGAGGCCTTCCCGAAGCGACCGGTTCATGGCGCGCAGTCTCTCGTTGCTCTCGTTCTGCCGGGCGTTCGCCTCGCTCATCCGCTCGGCCGCGGCCTTCAGCAGCTCGGTGCTTTGCCTCAGCTGGTCGGCCAGCTCCTCGAACGGGTTCTTCCAGCCCATGCGTTTGGCCTCCTTCTCCCAGAACCCGGCGTCATGCCGGGCGTTTTGCAGCTGCCATTTGAGGTCCGAGATCATGGTCAGCATCAGCGCGCCGCCGACGAGCAGCGCGGCTCCCAGAACGAAAACCATCCAGGACATGTCGCCTCCGGAACGGCCGGCCTTCGAACGCGAAGCCCGGGCCTTTAAAAAGGAACTGGCCGCAGGTTAACGCCGCGCCGGTCAAAAATCAAACCCGCCTTCCTCAGAAGGCGGGCGTCGGTCGTCGGGTCAGGCGGCTTTGCGGAAAGCCTCGTCGATCTTGCCCTTGGTCTCGATGAGCATCCGCCGCTCCTTTTCCGCGGTCTGCAGCCGGGACCTCAGTTTGATGATCTCGGCCCCGCGGGACTCGCTCTCGGCCTGGACGCGGTTCAGTTCCGAACTCAGGTCGCGGATCTTGCTGTGCACCTCGACCATCCGGTCGAGCAGGTCGCGCTTGCCGTCGGCGATGTCGTGCGACTCATTGACCTTCTCCGCGACGAATTCGCGGATGCGGCGGTCGGCCTCGGCGTCCGGCAGGCCGGTGTTCGCCGCCAGCTCCAGCAGCAGTTCGCGGCCGCCTTTTTCGGCGAAGATGGCCTTGTTGGAAAAACTGGCCAGCGAATCCACCTGCAGCTTCCGTTTCGGGTCGCTGGCGTAGGCCGGATCGCGCATCTCGCGGATCAGCTGTTCGAAGCGGCGGACGGCCTTCTCCGATTCCAGCGCCGTGTCGGCGATCTTGGTCATGACCTCGGCCTTGATGTTCGGTCCGCGTTCCGGATCGGCCAGTTCCTCGGCGGTGTAGCGGCCGGCGGCGACCAGGTCGGACATGACCGCGTCCAGCTGTTTCTTGTCGCAGCTGCCGGTATTGAAGACCAGCTTGGTCGGCGCGTACTCGTCGCGGGACTTGGCGCCGCGCGGCACCTTGCCGGCGCGGTCGCGGATCTCGTGGATGGCGCGGATCAGTTCCGCGGTCCGGTCCTCCCCGCCTTCGACCTGGATGGTGAACTCGTCCCCGCCGTAACGGAAGACCTCGGCCTGGACGCCGCTTTCCTCGACGGCCTGCTGCATGACGTCGGCCGCGAGCTTGAGCGCCGAATCGCCGACGTCGGTCCCGCCCTTCTGGTCGAAGTATTTCAGGAAGCCCATGTCCACGAAGACGACGGACGCGTCCTTGCCCTCGGTCAGGGACTTCTCCAGTTTTTCGTAATGCTGGCCGCGGTCGAGCAGCCCCGTGCCGGCGTCGCGCCGCGCCAGTTCGATCTGGTATTCCAGTTTCTTGAGTTCGGCCTGTTCGGACCCGGCGCTCGCGGCCGCTTCCATTCCGGCCTTCTTGGCGTCCAGGACCGCCTGGCCGCGGGTGCGCTCGGGGACGATGGCTTCTTCGTACGGGGCGCCCTGGATCTCGAGCGGCCATTCGACCGGACCGGCCGCCTCGCGTTTCAGCTGGCGGGCTTCGAGGCGCTTGTTGATGATGCCGTCGGTGACGGAATCGGCCTTGCGCTCGGCGAAAAGACGGTCGCCGGCGGCCTTGTAGGCCAGCTGGCCGACCTTTTCGTTGAAAGCGTCGTCCCCTTTTTCCTTCAAAGCGGCAAAATCCTCCAGGTCGGCCAGTTCGGTGCCGCTGAAGGTCTTTTTCATGTAATTATCGAAGAATTTCTCGGCCTCGCCGCCCTGGGCGTCCATCACCTCCCTGACCCGGCGCGCGCGGGTCTCGAACTTCGCCTTCTCCAGCCGGAAGTCGGCCAGCTGTTTGGCGACCTCGACGAGTTCACGGGCCGCGTCCTCGCCGGCCTCGACCTTCTCGCCTGGCAGGAGCCCCAGCTGGGTCTGGTTCATCAGGTCGATCGCTTCCCGGAGGTCGGCGCCGGTCGCCGACAGCGGCGCCGGATCGCCGACGCCCATCACCGTCGGCTTGGCCTCGTTGATCTGTTTCAGGATGTCGGCGAAGTCCTCCTCGCCGATGTCCGAGAAGTTCACCATGAACTCGTTGCCGCTGTAGCGCAGCAACTGGTAGCCGGACTCGGCGCCCTGGCGGTCCTTGAGCTTCTCCTGGACGATGCGCTCGATGGTCCGGCTGGTCTCCGCCAGCGCCGCGTCGCCGGCCGCGTGGCCGCCGCCTTCCTTGTTGAAGCGGTCGAGCTCGCCCATGTTGATGAAGGCCATGCGGCGGTTCTCCTGTCCCTCGGTCAGCCCGAACTCGCCGTTCTCCTTCTGCTCGACGACCTTCGGCCGCTCCGGAGTGTCGCTGAAATAGGACTGGACCTCGCGGCCGAAACGCTTGAACTTGAAAGCCCCGGCCGCGTCGCGCTCGGAATAGAAAAGCTCCATCTTCTTCTCGGCGATCTCCAGCTTCAGCCTGGCCTGCTCGTTCTCCGGATCGGCTTCGGCTTCCCGCCGCGAGTCCATCCGGCCCTTCTCCAGGCGGGCCATCTCCTCGATGCCGGGCAGGCCGAACTTGTCGATCATCTCCTGCCGCTCACGGCTGATCTCGGCTTCGCTCTTCGGTTTTTGCTCGACTCCGGCCATATATCCTAATTATACCGTGCCCCGGGAAATAAAAAAACGCGAAGGTCTAACGGGCGCCGAGCAGGCTCTGCACGGCGAGCGCCGCGAACTCTTCGCGTCGGTCGCGGAAGATCGGCCGGAGACGCTCGATGAGGAAGCGGGCGGCCTTTTCGGTCAGCTGTTTGACCGTGGCGTGGGTGAGCGGCGGCGAGCAGCGGAGCTCGCGGTTGGCCACGTAGAGCGACTGATCCGGGTCGCTGGAGAAATTCGGGTGGTACATGATGCGGATGAGCTCGCGCAGGGTGTCGGTGCTGGCGGGCGAACCGCCGCCGCTCAGGTCTGCTGTGCTCGGCATCAACATTGGACACCGCCTTTCCTTTGGCGTCTGACGATCTTCGCGTCGGAGTGAAGGTGCGCCGGCCGGTAACGCCGGTTGACCGGAAAAAATAGCACGGTTGACGCGCATTGTCAAGACCGGCCGGCCCGGCGGGCGGCCGCCATGATCATTCGGGCGACGGCCGAGGCCGCATCCGGCCTGTTCAGCCGCGACATGGCGGCGCGCAGGGCGTCCAGCCGCGGGCGGTCCCCGGCCAGCCTGACGATCGCCTCCGCGAAGGCCTTGGAAAAGGTCGACTTCTCGCTGACGATCTCGGCCGCCCCGGCCCGGCCGAAGAAAGCGGCGTTGTCCTCCTGGTGCGAGTCGGGCATGGGCACGATGACGGCCGGCAGGCCGAGCGCCGCCAGTTCGGTGAGCACGCCCATGCCGGCGCGGGTGACGACTAGATCGGCGGCGGCGTAGGCGTGGCGCATGTCGTCGCCGAGGAATTCGATCTGGCGGTAGCGAGACGGGGCGTCGGCCGGCGGCGCGAGCTTGCCGCGGCCGGTCAGGTGCAGGACCTGGACGGCCGGGATCAGGCCCGGCAGCGCCTTCCGGACCAGTTCGTTGAGCGAGCCGGCGCCGGTGCCGCCGCCGATGACGAGCACGGTCGGCGTCCCCTCTTCCAGGCCGAACAGCCGCCGCGCTTCCTGGCGCGAGCCGGTGAAAAGTTCGGCCCGGACCGGATTGCCGGTCCAGACCGGATGGCGTCCGGCGAAATCCTTGAGCGAACTTTCGAAGGCGACCGAGACGGAGGCGGCGAAGGGCGCGGTCAGCTTGTTGGCGAGACCGGGCCGGATGTCCTCCTGATGGACATGGACCGGGATGCGGCGGACGGCCGCGGCCCAGACCGCGGGCACGGCGACGAACCCGCCGGCGCTGACCACGGCGTCCGGCCGCAGCCGGCCGAGCAGGCCGAGCGCCTGGAAAAAGCCGGCGGCGATCCGGAACGGGTCGATGAAATTGGCGAACGAGAAATACCGGCGCAGCTTGCCGGAACTGATGGCGTGGAAATCGATGCCGGCCGCGGCGACGACGCCGGCCTCGGGGCCGGTCCGGGTGCCGATCCAGTCCAGCCGGACGCCGGGATCGAGGCGCCGCAGCTCCGCCGCCGCCGCGACGAGCGGGGTGACCGAACCGAGCGTTCCGCCGCCGGTGAAAACGATGCGCATATGGGTCTCAGCGCCGCCGGACCGGCCGGGGCGCCGCGTGCGAGGAAATATTGGCCAGGACGCCGACGGCACCGAGCAGGACCATCAGCGCCGTTCCGCCGTAGCTCACGAACGGCAGCGGCAGCCCGGTGATCGGCATGATGCCGACCATCGAGCCGATATTGAACATGGTCTGGAAGAAGATCCAGCCGGCGATGCCGGCGGCGGTCAGCCGCCCGAAATCGTCCGGCGCGTCGGCGGCGATCCGGATCATCCGCCAGAAGAAGACGGCGAACAGCGCCAGGATCGCCAGGGTGACCACGAAGCCGAGTTCCTCGGCGGCGACGGCGAAGATCGAATCGCCGACCACCTCGGGCAGATACAGGTACTTCTGGCGCGAGTGTCCGAGTCCGAGGCCGATCCAGCCGCCGGAGCCGATCGCCAGGAACGCCTGGTTGATGTGATAGCCGATGCCCTGCGGATCTAGCTCGGGATGCAGGAAGGTCATCAGGCGGGCCGTCCGGTACGGCGCCGTTTTCACCAGGAGCCAGAGCGCTGCGCCGCCCGCGCCGCCGAGGCCGGCGAGATGCAGCCAGGGCGCGCCGGCGGCGAAGTAGACGGTGAGCGCGGCTGCGGCGACGACCATCAGGCTCCCCAGATCCGGCTGGAGGACGATGAGCAGGGCGGCAGCGCCGGTCGCGGCCAGGAACGGCAGCAGGCCGGCCGCCGGCACGGCGATCCCCCGGTCGCCGGCGGCCTCGAACCAGGCCGCCAGGAAGATCACCAGGGTCAGTTTGACCAGTTCCACCGGCTGCAGGGAAAAGCCGCCGACGTGGATCCAGCTCCGGGAGGCGCTCCAGTCGCCGCTGACGCCGGGGATCAGCGCCAGCAGGAGCAGCAGCAGCGACGCG
>JBAIWZ010000201.1:0-1869 GCA_037916955.1 Acutalibacteraceae bacterium
GACGGCCCGGCCGTAAGGCGTTTTCTCCGTCGGCATCAGCAGGTCCGAACCGAGGTCGTCGAGCACCATCACGAGATCGTCCTTCTCGAGCGCCAGTTCTGGCAGATAGCGGCCCGGCGCCAGTCCGGCCAGCGGCGCGTAAAGGTCGGTCGTCAGGGCTTCGGGCGTCAGTTCGGTGGCCGGATAAAGGCCGTTGCCGAACGGATAGGTCCGTTCCAGCGCGATCCGGCCGGTCAGGTCCTTGAGGGTGAGCCGCATGACCAGGTCAGCGGACGGCTTCCGGTCCGCCGACCAGGCGGTCACCAGGTGGAGGGCCGGCGTTCCGAGATCGTCGTCGGGGACAAGCGTCTCCGCGGCCCCGGCCAGCGCGATGCCGCCGAGGAAATTCTGGTCCTCCGGACGCCGGAGCAGTTCGACCGACTGGAACATCGGGGTGAAGGAACGGTCGTAGAGGATGAACTGGCCGTCGGCGAAGACCGGCATGCCGACCGCCGAGCGCAGCCGGGCGAAGCCGTCCGCGTAATGCGGCTCGGCCCAGGCGGTGTTCAGGAATTGCGCCCGGTAGGCGATGAGGTCGGAGGTGTCCAGCGCGACGAAGCGCGTGTCGGCCGGCAGGACGTAAGGGGTCAGGCCGAACTGCGTCACGCCCAGGAATTGATAGTGCAGGGAGTAGAGATGCTCGCGGGACGACAGCATCGGCAGGAGCGCGTAGCCCGCCGCGACCGACGCGTCGTCGGGGATGCGCTGGAGGACGATCTTCGCGATCCGGACGCGTTCGGCGGACAGGCCCGGGTCCGTCGGTCCGGCCGCCGCCGCCCGGAGCGGGCCCAGCACCAGCATCGCGTAGACGAGGCCGATGCCGCCGATGACCGCGGTCATGAGCCGGGCGTCGGGAATGCCGAACCGGCGCACCCGGGAGACGACCGCGTTCACCCGCGGCAGTCCGTCGGCGGCCGCCAGGAAGAGCGCGGGCAGGAACAGCACGGCGTAATGCGTCCTCAGGATGAGTTCGCCGCCGCCCGGCGCTCCGAGGACGATCTGCAGCAGGGGGCCGGCCGCCAGGATCAGCGCGCGGGGTCCGAGCAGCGGCAGGAACACCAGGGTGAGCAGGAACCCCAGGACCATCTCCAGGTTGGCCAGGGTCAGGACGTGCAGCAGGGTGCGCAGCGGATGGGCGAACAGTCCGAGCAGGGCCTGGGCCGGGGTCGCGCCGAGCCAGGAGTAATAGATCATGAACTTGTAGCCGCCGTCGGGAGAGAACGAGGCGATCAGCCGGAGCGCCGCCAGGAACCAGGCCGCGCCCAGGATCAGCGGCGCGATCTTCCAGAAGGCGCGCTTCTTCTCGATCCAGGCCAGCAGCCCCAGGGCCGCGACGGCCAGGGCGACGTCCTCCCGCACGATCAGGGCGGCCAGCGTCCAGATGAGCCAGGGGACCTGGCGGCCGCGTTCGTATTCGACCAGGGCGAACAGGAGCGGCACGATGGCGAAGGGCAGGATGTGGAACTCGAAAACGGTGACGTTCTGGACGATCGGGTTCAGGAGCCAGGCCAGCGCCAGCAAGAGCGGCCCGGCCTCTTTCATGGCGGCGGACGCGGCGGACCGGCGCAGGCGTTCCCGCGCCAGCAGGAAGATCGGCCAGGCCGGCAGGGCCATGGCCAGGGCCTGAAGTGCCAGAAGCGTGCGCGGGTCGGGATGAATGGCGTAGAACGGGAGCAGGGGAATGATGGCCAGTTCGGCGTGGTCGCCGAGCGACAGGTGCGGGTGGATCGACTGGGTGAAGAAACGGCCGTGGAGCGAATTCCAGAAGACCTGGTTGAAGTAAGCCAGGTCGATGCCGTTATAGCCGAGCAGCGCGTATTTCCGGAAACA
>JBAIWZ010000202.1:0-7910 GCA_037916955.1 Acutalibacteraceae bacterium
GGAGTTACGACCTCGGCAGCGACGTCGCCGACGGCGCGCATACCGTTTACGTGGCCGTGACCGATGAGACCGGCAAGATCACCAAGAAGAGCGAACCGCTGGCGCTGTTCGTCCAGGCCGCCCAGGCCGTCACCCGCGGCGACTTCCTCCGTCCGGACGTGAACGTTCCGGCGGCCCCGGCGGCCGATGTCCAGCGCTACTACCTCGGCGCCGTGGGCATCCTGATGGTCACGGCGCTGGCCGCCGCCTGGTTCCAGATCCGCCGGATCCGCCGGGGGACGCCGCGCCAGAGTTAGCGGGCGGAAACGAGCAGCAAAAAACGGGGGCCGTCCGGCCCCCGTTTCGATATCCGGTCAGCCTTCGAAAATGACCTCACGGCAGGCGTTGACGATCTTCTCCGCCCGGTCGTCGGTGATGCGCACCTGCTTGGCCAGCTGCGCCGGGTCGCGGTCGGCGATCTCCCGGCAGAGCATCAGGTTGTTGTTGGACAGGCTCTCGAGTTCCCACTGGTGCAGGTCGTCGAGCACGGTGATCGGGTAAAGCGTGGCGTGGTCGACGAGGCGCGCCAGCGAGTGCTCCTCGGCGCCCCAGCCGACCATGTGGATGCCGCGGCAGACGCCGAACTGCAGCGCCCGTTCGGAGAACCGGCCGTTGGTCACGATCCAGACCTCGTCGAACTTCGGGCACTTGCCCATCCGCGCGCCCTCGACCAGGTCGCCGTAGGCCGACCAGGTCGCCATGGTGTCCTTGAGATTGACCGAGTCGCCGAACTTGTTGCGGAACTTGGCCTCGATCATCGCCGTCCGGCCCTCGCGTTTGGCGATGACGTCGATCTCGTGGTCCACGCACAGGCCGGCGAACTCCGTTTCCGGCACCTGCACTTCGTACTCGTAGGCGGCCAGGATGGAGGCGACGTATTTTTCGAACTTGAAGCCGGCCGGACCTAGCTTGAGCAGGGCGTTGCGCAGGTTGTAGCGGCCGGCGACCCGGCGGTTGGTCCGCCGCAATTCGTGTCGGACGATCCGGTAGAGGGCCTTGGTGGTCAGCCCGTCGTGGACCTGCGGCATGACGTCGGCGATCACGCTTTCGATCAGGTCGGGTTTGGCTCCGGCCCGGCGGAGGGTCTTGCGGATCTTGTCGGGGTTGAATTCGACGCGGCGGCCGTCGGATTTGACGATCTGCATATCGGTGGCGTCCTATTTTTGACCAGGGTGGCGGAGCCAGACACCTTCCGGCTTTCAGCCGCTCGGGGTCAGGCGCCGCTTTGTAAAGTTTGGTTAGGCGGCGTTCAGCCGCAGCCTCTTGACCGCGGCTGCCAGGAAGAACAGCAGCGTGCCGACGACGATGATCGTCGCGCCGGAGGGCAGGTCGTAGAGGTAGGAGGCGCTCAGGCCGGTCAACACCATCAGTTCGGCGATGGCCAGGGCCGAGACCAGGTAGCCGCGGAAGGAGGAAACGAGCATCAGCGCCGCGGCCGACGGCAGGATCAGGAGCGCCGAGATCAGGATGATGCCGAGGATCTTGACGCCGAGGACCGTGGCCGCCGCCAGGGCGACGTAAAGGATGGCCGTCTGGACGTTGACCGGCACGCCGGCGACCAGCGCGTTCTCCTTGGCCAGCGACATGTAGATCAGGCCGCGGAAGGACAGGGCCAGCCAGGTGACGATGGCCGCGGTCAGCACCGCGATGATCGCCAGGTCGGACGGCTGGATGGCCAGGATGCTGCCGAAGAGGTAGGTGACGAGTTCCGGCTGGTAGCCGTGGGTGAAGCTCATCATGATCACGCCGAGCGCCATGCTGGTCGTGAACAGGATGCCGATGAGCGTGTCCGAGGCCAGTTTGGTCGAGCGTTCCAGCCAGTAGATGACCAGGGCCACGGCCATGGCCCAGGCCAGGGCCACCGGCAGGGGAGCGGCGCCGGCGAGCACGGCGATGGCGATGCCGGCGAGCGACGAGTGGGCGATGCCGTCGCCGAAGAAGGCCATCTTGCGCAGCGTGACGAAGATGCCGAGGGCCGCCAGGAGCACGGCCAGCAGCGCGCCGGCGACGAAGGCGCGCTGCATGAAAGGGAAGCTGAACATCTCCATGATCATAGGCGGTGGTCGGCTTCGGAGCCGTGTTCGTGCCCGTGATCGCCCTTGCGGTGGCCCGGGTGTTCGTAGAGTTCGACCTGCGGACCGAACAGTTCGTCGATCTTGCGGGCGGTCAGCGCCTCCTTGGGCGGTCCGTAGCAGAGCATCTGTTTGTTGACGCAGATCACGTTGTCGACCAGGCGCGAGACCATGGCGATGTCGTGCGAGACCATGAGCACGGTGGTTCCGTGCTCGCGGTTCAGGTGGGCGATGATCTCCTGGAAGGTGGCCTCGCCGGCGATGTCGATGCCGCTCGACGGCTCGTCGAGGATCAGGATCTGCGGGTTGTTGAGGATGGCCTGGGCGATGAGGACGCGCTGGAGCTGCCCGCCGGAGAGCGTGCCGAGCTGGGCCCGCACCGCGGCCGGCGCCAGTCCGACCTCCCTGATCTTCTCGGCGACGCGCGTGGCGGGGCTGTGCGTATGCCGGGCCAGGTTCATGAACTCGCCGACGGTGATCGGGAAGTTGCGGTCGAAATCGAAGCGCTGGGGCGCGTAGCCGACCAGGTCGCGGACCGCGTGAAAATGCTTGCCGAAGACGCGGATCTCGCCGCCGCGGAGGGGTATCAGGCCGAGGATCGCCTTGACCAGGGTCGTCTTGCCCGAGCCGTTCGGGCCGATGATCGCCGCGACCTGGCCCTGGGCGATCTCGAAAGAGATGCCGTCGAGCACGACGTTGGGGCCGTAGGCCACGGTGCAGTCCCTGACGGCGATGGCCGGCAGTCCGCCGTTATTGGTTGGCTTCGATGGTCTGGGCATTGGAGAGCATCAGTTTTATGTATGAATCGCGCCCGGGCGTGCCGCCGATGTCGTCGAGCACGGCCAGTTTCACGTTGTTGTCGCGGGCGAAGGCGCTCATCAGGTCCACGTTGAATTGCGGCTCGAAGTAGAGCACGGTGACGCCGTCCTGGCGGATCACGTCGCGGAGCGTCGTCAGGTAGCGCGGCGTCGGTTCGCGGCCGGCGGTGGGCTCGAAGGTGCCGGCCAGATGCAGGCCGTAGGCCGCAGCGAAATAATACCACGCGTCGTGGAAGCTGATGAAGCTCCGGCTCTTGAGTCCGGCGAAGTCCCGGCGGATGGTCCGGTCCGCGGCGTCGAGTTCGGCCAGGTAGGAGTTCAGGTTGAGGCGGATGCGGGCGGCCTGGTCGGGGAAGCGGGCGGCCAGATCGTCGGCCACCGTGCCGGCGATCAGTTCGGCGTTGGGAATGGTCAGCCAGTAGTGCGGATCGTCCGGACCCTCGGACGCCGCGGCCGCGGCGGCGTCGGTGAAAGGCACGACCGACGGCCGGATGGCGATGGCCCGGTCGACGACGACCTCGGCCGTGCCGGCGGCGGACACGACCTGGTCGATCCAGACGTCCAGCCCGTGGCCGACGGCGTAGACGGCGGCGGCGCCGCGCAGCGATGCGATCAGCGAGGGCCGCGGCTCGAAGGAGTGCGGTTCGGCGCCCGGCGGCAGGATCAGGTCGACCGAAACGACATCCCGGCCGACGTTCCGGACGATGTCGTAGATCGGGAAGATGGTGGCGGCCACCCGGCGGGCGCCCTCGGCCGGCGGCGGCCGGCGGAGGAGCGAGGTCAGCCAGAACAGGCCGGCGATCAGGACGGCGGCAGAGATGAAGAAGACGGCGATCGGCGGCGGGGCGGCCCGGCGGGGTCGTTTGGGCATAATCAGCGGCAGGCGGAACAAAGTCCGTTCAGCTCCAGATGGTGGTCCTGGGAGAGCCTGACCGGGCAGGGGACGCACTCGGCCCGGCGGCAGCGGCCGCAGACCAGGTGCGCGTGATGACGGCGGTCGGCCGGTTCGTAGCGGACCTCGACGCCGGAGAGCCGGACCTCGCGCAGGACGCCTTTCCTGAGCAGCTCCTGGACGTTACGGTAGACCGTGGACAGGTTCGCGGCCTTGAGCCGTTCGTGCAGTTCGGCTGCCGTCCAGGCCCGCGGTTCGCCGATCAGTTCGAGCAGGCGGTGGCGCTGACGGGTCTTGCGCAGCCCGCGGTCATCCATCAGATTGTCCAGTTCGCAGCGGTGCATGCCTTTATTATTGCAAACGTATTTGCATCTCGTCAAGCCGGGCGGGCACAAAAAGGGGGCCGGACGGCCCCCGGCTCTCCCCGTACTCAGGACCACTTTTCGAACATTACGTAGGCTCCGACCACCGCGCGGTTGACGTCGCGGATGGCGGCCGGCCAGCAGGTGCACTTGACCTGGTCGCCGTTCTTTTTGAGGCAGGGGGCGGTGAACGGTTCCATCTGCCGGCCTTCCAGCACCTTGGTCATGGTGCGGCGGAATTCCTCCTCCCGGTCCTCGGGGATGATGGGTATCTTTTTGCCGACGGCCTCTTCCTGCTGCCAGCCGAACAGCCGTTCGGCCGCCGGGTTCCAGATGGTCACGTTGGCCACGCGGTCGATGCCGATGATCGGCGACGGCACCGACATGATGACCGATTGCAGGACCTCGTGCTCGCGGCGCATCCGCTCCTCGGCCTCCTTCGCGGCGGTGACGTCGCGGAACACCGCCAGGAACGACGGCGCTCCGTCGTAGTCGAAAACGAGCGAGGTCACTTCGACGTCGAAGGCCGTGCCGTCGGCCCGGACGTACTTTTCTTTGATCAGGGCCGCGGGCATGCCGAGTTTGAGCATGTTCATCCGTTCGGTGGCGATCTCCTGGTAATCGGGATGGACGAAATCCACGGCCCTGCGGCCGACGATCTCCTTTTCGTTCTTAATGCCCAAGAGCTTCAGGGCGGCCGGATTGGCGAACACCACCGTTCCGTCCGAGACCCGGAAGATCACCATCCCGAGCGGGAAGAACCTGACCAGCTGTCCGTAGCGGTCCTCGGACCGCTTCAGCTCCTTGGCCGTGCTGTCGTCGGCGGCCAGGGCCAGGGCGACGCCGAGGACCCCGGTGATATTTCCGGAGCCGTCGCGGACCGGGGAGTAGTGGCTGACGAATGAGGCGCTGCCGACCTCGACCCGGGCGGTGAAGGTCTCCCCGGCCAGCGCCCTCCGGTTGTGCTCGATGATCTTGGGGAAATCCTTGTAGACCTGGCTGACCTTCCGGCCGATGACGGCGCCGGGCTCGAGACCGAGCAGTTTCAGGCCGCTGCCTTCGGACAGCGTGAAATGACCGCGGCTGTCGGTCATCCAGACGACGACCGGGGCGCTGGCCAGGACCGCCCTCAGCTCCTGTTCGGTCTCGCGCAGCTTGAGGCTGCGCATGGCCACCGTGGTCTCCAGCTGTTTGGAGTGTTGGCGCAGTTCGTCGTTCTGGGCTTCGATCACGCCGTTCTGGCGTTTGGCCAGGCGGTAGCTGATCAGGAAGACGGTTTCGACGACGATGATCAGGACAACAAAAATGGTCCAGTCCTGCCAGACCATTGATCTCAATTCCGTCGACCGGCCTCCGCCGATCTCGCCGGCGACCGAGCTGACATCCGAAGTATGGCGCCAGGTCGCCGCCAGGCCGATGAGCAGCGTCGCCGTCCCGACGAACCAGAGAAAGTATTTCAGCCTCCGCAGGTCGCGGCCGTTCACGACCTTATTTCCGCTTGAGGAATTGTCCATAGCCGATGCAAGTTAGTGCGCCTTGTTCCCATTATATCAGAAAAATGCGGGAATTTCCGCCGCCGATCGGCCCGCCTGCCCGACCGGTCGAGGCTGGCAAAGGCCGGTTTTTCTGCTATGCTCCTGATGACTATGGAAGGCGAGCATACCCGGAACTACGAAAAGGAACGCGGACTGGCCGCCCTCATCGAGCGCGAGCCCCAGCTGGCGTTTTTGCCGCGCCTGTACGAGGCGCTGCCCCAGGCGGAGTGGTATCTGGTCGGCGGGGCGGTCCGCGACCTGATGATGGGCCGGGGGAGCAGCAAGGACTACGATCTGGTCGTGCGCCGCGCCAAGCTCGAGGACCTCGAGTCGGCGCTCCGCGGCCTGGGCCAGGTGGACCTGGTCGGCCGCAATTTCGGAGTGCTCAAGTTCCAGCCGGAAACCGCCGGGCCGGCCGCCGCCAGGCGCGAGCCGGTGGACATCGCCTGGCCGCGCACCGAACGCGCCGGCGGCAGCGGCGGCTACCGCGACTTCCAGGTCCAGTCCGATCCGGAACTGCCGATCGAGACCGACCTGGCGCGCCGCGACTTCACGATCAACGCCGTTGCCTGGGACCTGAAACTGCAGCGGGTCATCGATCCCTTCGACGGCCGTGGCGACCTGTCGGCGCGGACCATCCGGGCCGTCGGCGAACCGGCCGACCGTTTCGCCGAGGACTACTCGCGGATGCTCCGGGCGATCCGGCTGTCCTGCCAGCTCGGTTTCGGCATCGAGCCCCGGACCTGGGAAGCGGTCAAGCGGCAGATGGCGCACATCGACGACGTCCGGACCGCGCCCGGCGCCGGGGAGAAGACCGAGCGCGTCGTGCCATACGAGACCATCGCCAAGGAACTGATCAAGGGCCTGGCCGCGGATCCCGGCCGCTGCGTCGAGCTCTACGAGGAAAGCGGGGCGCTTTTCCGGCTGATGCCGGAGCTCCAGGCCCTGCGCGGCTGCGGCCAGTCCGACGAACATCACTCCGAGGGCGACGTCTGGGCCCATACCAAACTGGCGCTGTCCAAGCTGTCCGGGCCCGAGTTCGACGCCAGGTTCCCGGGCGAGCGCTGCGGCGCCGAGGAGGCGCTGGCCGTGCTGTACCACGACTCCGGCAAGCCGATGACCGCGGTGCGCGAGGCCGACAAGCTGTCGTTCTACGGCCACGAGGAGAAGGGCGCCGGTTTCGTCCGCTCGGCCGCCGAGCGCCTGAAGCTGGCGAGCTACACCGGCGCGGACATCTCCCCCGACCGGCTGGCCTGGCTGGTGCGGAACCATCTGTTCCCGAACCTGGTCCGTGTGGGCGAGGTCAAGAAGACGACGCTGGCCAAGTATTTCCTGGCCGACCGGCAGCTCGGGAGGGAACTCCTGCACCTGGCCTTCGCCGACGCCTCGGCCTCGATCCCCGCCGGCGGCCGGCCGGACCTGTCCAACCTGGACGCGCTGATGAAGGCCGTGGCCGCGCTCGAATCCCAGGTCGGGCCGAAGGGTCCGACGAAGCTCCTGTCCGGCGGGGAGGTCATGTCGGCGCTGGGTCTGCAGCCGGGGCCGGAGGTCGGCCGCATCCTCGAGGCCCTGACCGAAGCCCAGCTCCAGGGAATCGTCACCACGGCCGAAGAGGCCAGGGAATTCCTAAAGACGCTGTGACGCTGACGCAATAAAAAAAGCCGCCCGGCATCGCGCCGGGCGGTTTTCGGTACCGTTATTCTTTTTCGGTCTTCTTCATGATCTTCTGGACGTCGGTCCAGCCGGCCTTCAGTTCCTGTTTCAGTTCGACCAGCTCGCCCTCGGACAGCGCCTTGGCGCCGCGGTATTCGGCGACCGTCGTGTCGACGATCTTGCCGTAGGCCGCTTTGCTCAGCTTGCCGAGCTTCTTGCCGTGCTTGACCACGCGCTCCTTGATCTCGTGAGCGGTTTTGGCCAGTTCGCGCGCCTTCTTCCGGTTCTTCTCGTCCCGCATGCTGATCATGAGGGAAGCGACCCCGGCCAGGACGGCGCCCATGGCCAGGCTTCTGATCATTTTTTTCGCACCCATAGTTGGAGGGGTTAGTAATTCCGTCATCATCATATCATTTTTCCGGCCGCGGCGCACGTTTGATTTTGGCCGCGGACGGTGTTTCTATAAAGAGGTGTCTGATTTTGACCAAAGTGGCGGATCCAGACACCTCGCGGCATAAAGTCGCTCGGTGTCAGGCACC
>JBAIWZ010000203.1:0-11714 GCA_037916955.1 Acutalibacteraceae bacterium
CGGGCGACGTCGGCGGTCGGGAAGAGCTTGATGAAGCCGAACTTGCGGACGTCCTCGAAGAAAAGCTGGCGCCCGCCGGAAAGATGAAAAACGACGTGGGTGTGCTTGTTCGGCCTGGCTCCCTCACGGACGAGCAGGAAGCGGCCGGTCATCTTCAGGTGGGCGACCATCGTCCAGCCGTTGGCGAGCGTGAAGATCAGCAGTTTGGCGCGGCGGCCGACGTCCGCGATGCGCGCTCCCCTGACGGTCGCCGCGAATTTGGCCGCCGGCAGGTTGAGCCGCTTGCCGAAACGGACGTCGACGGAACGGATGACCGCGCCCGTGACCTCGCGGGCCAGCTGGCGGCGAATTGTCTCGACCTCCGGTAATTCGGGCATAGGGTGATAAAGATGCGGAGTCGGTCGGATCTCCGCATCGCCGTCTCTTGGCCGCTTCAAATAAGCGGCGTGCCGGTCATCTCCGGCGGCTGCGGCACGCCCAGGAGCTTGAGCACGGTCGGCGCCGTGTCGGCGAGCATGCCGACCGGCGGCATGATCGACAGGTCGCCGCCGATGACCTCGCCGGACGGCGAAGCCTGGCCGCGGTACTGTTCGGCGACGACCAGGAACGGCACCGGATTGGTGCTGTGCTCCTTGTCGATCTCGCCGGTCTGCAGGTTGAGGACCTCCTCGCCGTTGCCGTGGTCCGCGGTCATGACCATCACGCCGCCGACGGGCAGGAGCGCCGCCAGGATCTTGCCCAGGGCCTGGTCGATGGCCTCGACGCCCTGCTTGGTGGCCTCGAAGTTGCCGGTGTGGCCGACCATGTCGGCGTTGGCGAAATTGGTGACGATGAAGTCGAACTTCTGGTCCTGGATCTCCTTGATGATCCGCTCGGCGATCTTCGGCGTGGACATGGCCGGCGCCTGGGCGTAGGAGGAAACGCGCGGCGACGGGATGATCACCCGCTCCTCCCCCGGATACGGATCCTCGCGCATGCCGTTCAGGAAGAATGTGACGTGAGCGTACTTTTCAGTTTCGGTGATGTGCAGCTGCGTCAGCCCGGCCTCGGAGACCACCTTGGCCAGGCAGGTCGAGATCAGTTCCGGCGGGAAGATGATCTGGGCCGGCGTCCCCTTCTCGTACTCCATCATCGTGCAGAACATCAGGTCCTTCATGTACTCGCGCGGGAACTTGGCGAAACCCGGGATGCAGAAGGCCTGGGCGATCTGGCGGGCGCGGTCCGGGCGGAAGTTGGCGAAGATCAGGGCGTCGCCGTCCTTGATCGGGCCGACCGGCGCGCCGTTCTCGGTGATGATGACCGGAACGAACTCCTCGTCGTAGACCTTCTTGGCGTAGGAATCCTCGACCGCCTTGACCGGGTCGTCGTACTTGGCGTCGGCGGCCGTGCCGATCATGGCGTTGTAGGCCTTCTCGACGCGGTCCCAGCGGTTGTCGCGGTCCATCGCCCAGAAGCGGCCGGAGAGCGAGGCGACCTTGCCGACGCCGAGCTCGGCCATCTTGGCCCGGAGGTTGCGGACGAATTCGACGCCGGTGTTGAAGATGGTGTCGCGGCCGTCGAGGAAGGCGTGCACGTAGACCTTGCCCAGGTTCTGCTCCTTGGCGAACTGGAGGAGGGCGTTGATGTGCTCGTCCGAACCGTGGACGTTGCCCGGGCTGCAGATGCCCATGATGTGGAAGGCCGAATTGTGCGACCGGGCGTGCTCGGCGGCCTTGAGCAGGACCTCATTGCGAAAAAAGGCCCCGGTCTGGATCGACATGTTGATCCGCGGCAGGGACTGGTAGAAGATCTTGCCCGCGCCGATGGTCAGGTGGCCGACCTCGGAGTTGCCCATTTCGCCCCAGGACAGTCCGACGGCCTCGCCCGAGGCCCGGACGGTCACGGTCGGAAAGGTGCTGATGAGCTCGTCAAAGACCGGCGTGTCGGCGGCCTCGACGGGATTGCCCTCGCCGGGCGGGGCCACGCCCCAGCCGTCGCAGATCACCAGCAGCACGGGTTTTGGTCGGTTTTCGGCCATAATCAGGATCAGCGCAGCAGCGAGAAGCCGGTCATCACCGTCGGCTTAGGCAGTTCGAGGATATCGAGGATGGTCGGGGCGATGTCGGCCAGCATCCCGTCGCCGAGCTTGGTCTTGCGGTATTTCTCGCTGACCAGGATGAGCGGCACCGGATTCGTCGTGTGCTCGGTCATCATCTCGCCGGTCTCGGGATTGACCTTGAGCTCGGCGTTGCCGTGGTCGCCGGTGATGAGCAGGTGGCCCTTCTTCTCGCGGACGACGTCGGCGATCATGCCGAGGCAGCTGTCGACGACCTCCATCGCCTTGACCGTCGCCCGCAGGTTGCCCGTGTGGCCGACCATGTCCAGGTTGGCGAAATTCAGGACGACGAAATCGTGCAGGTCGAAGCTCAGCCGGCGGACGACCTCGCCGGCGATGGTCACGGCGCGCATCTCCGGCTTGGTGTCGTAGTGCGGCACGAAGGGCGACGGCACGCGCATGCGCTCCTCCCCCACTCGCGGGTCGGCGAAGCCGCCGTTGAAGAAGTAGGTGACGTGGGCGTACTTCTCGCTCTCGGCGATGTAGAACTGGCGGAGCGGGGCGAGCACCTGGGTCAGGCCCTGGCCGATGTCGCGGCTGGGGAAGGCGGTGAAGATATGCGGCAGGTCCGGACCGAAATCGGTCATCACCGCGAACCGGCTGTTCTGGGCGACGAACTTGCGCGTGAAGGCGCCTTCGTTCTTCTGCTCGAAGTCCTTCTGGACGAAGCACTTGGTCAGCTGCCGGGCGCGGTCTGACCGCAGGTTGAAGTAGATGAAGACGTCGTTGTCATGGACCGTTCCGACCGGGATGTGGTCCTCGTCGGTGATGACGGTCGGCAGGATGAACTCGTCGCTCTCGCCGCGGCTGTAACCGTGAAGGATGGCGGCGTGGGCGTTCAGGGCGACCAGGCCCTGGCCCATGACGATGGCGTCGTAGGCGAGCTCGGTCCGGTGCCAGTGCTTGTTCCGGTCCATGGCGTAGAAACGGCCCTGGACCGAGGCGATCTTCTGTTCCGGATACAGGTGCGACTCCAGGTCGTGCAGGAGGCGGGTCGCGGAGAACGGCGGCGAATCGCGGCCGTCGGTGAACAGGTGAAGCCGGACCTTCTGCATCGCTTCCTCGTGGCACATGTCGAGCAGGGCGTAGAGATGGTCGGGACAGGCGTGGGCGCTGTTTCCGTTCGACAGCAGGCCCATCAGGTGGACGGTGGTGCCGTACTTCTGGGCGTGCTTGAGGACCTCCTTGAAAGCGGTGTTCTTGAAGAACGTCCGGTCCTTGATGGCCTCGGAGACGTAGACGATATCCTGGCGGACGATGCGTCCGGCGCCGATGTTCATGTGGCCGGCCTCGGAGTTGCCCTCCTGGTTCGGCAGCAGGCCGACGTAACGGCCGTGCGCCTGCAGCTGGGTGTGCGGATAGCGTTCGCGGAGCGCGTCCAGCACCGGAGTATGGGCGAGAGTCACGGCGTTGGCCGGCCCGGGAGGACCGATGCCCCAACCGTCCAATATCGCCAAAACCAAAGGCGGGTTCGCGGTCCTTTTTTGCGCGACTTTATCCATAAATCATCCACTAAAGTATACCCGCACCGGCCCCAAAAATGAAGATGCGGCGGTGGATGGACAAAAAGGCCTGTTTTTAGTCAAAAAAACACCCCGGCGGCCGTTCGGACCGCCGGGGCGCTTCATTATAATCTCAGGAGGTCGCTTCCTCGATCTCCATCAGCCGGTTGTACTTCTCCAGCCGTTCGCTGCGCGACAGGCTGCCGGTCTTGATGAATTCGGCGCCGATGGCCACCGCCAGGTCGGCGATGAAGGTGTCGGCGGTCTCGCCCGAGCGGTGCGAGATGGCCAGCTTGTAGCCGTGCTGCTGGGCCAGGAGCATCGTGTCCATCGTCTCGGACAGCGAGCCGATCTGGTTGACCTTGATCAGGATGGCGTTGGCGACGCCCCGGTTGATGCCCATCTCCAGGCGCTTGACGTTGGTGACGAACAGGTCGTCGCCGACGAGCGTCAGCTTCTTGCCGAGCTTCTTGGTCAGCAGCTCCCAGTTGTCCCAGTCGTCCTCGGCCAGGCCGTCCTCGATGGTCATGAGCGGGAACTTGGCCAGCCACTTCTCGTACAGGCGGATCAGTTCCGGCGCCTTGAGCGTCTTCTTCTCGACGTTCAGGGCGTAGACGTTCTTGTCGGCGTCGTAAAATTCCGACGCGGCGACGTCGGTGCCCAGGCCGATGTCCTTGCCCGGCGCGTAGCCCGCGTCCTCGATCGCGTCGAGGATCAGGTTGAAGGCCTCCTCGTTGGACGGCAGGCGCGGCGCGTAGCCGCCCTCATCCCCGACCGAGGTGACGTGGCCCTTCTTCTTCAGGATGCGGCCGAGCGCGTGGAAGACCTCGCTGCCGGCGCGGACCCGTTCGCTGAAGCGCTTCATCTTCGGGATGATCATGCATTCCTGGAAGTCGATGGCGAAGTCCGCGTGCCGGCCGCCGTTCAGGATGTTCATCATCGGCAGCGGCATGGCGTACCCCTTCTTGGACAGGCCGAAGGCGAAGCGCAGATAGTCGTAGAGCGGCATCTCCTTGCGCGCGGCGCCGGCGCGGGCCGCGGCCAGCGAGACGCCGAGGATGGCGTTGGCGCCGAGACCGGACTTGTTCTCGGTCCCGTCGAGGTCGAGCATCGCCTCGTCGAGCTTGCGCTGCTGGGTGACGTCCATGCCGAGGAGCTTCCGGCGGATCACGGTGTTCACGTTCTGGACCGCCTTGAGCACGCCCTTGCCCTCGTAGCGGGACTTGTCGCCGTCGCGAAGCTCCAGGGCCTCGTGAATGCCGGTCGAGGCGCCCGAGGGAACGGAGGCGGCGCCGAGCGCCCCGCCTTCGGTCTCGACGACCACGGCGACGGTCGGGTTGCCGCGCGAGTCCAGGATCTCCCTGGCCCTGATGTCCTTGATCTTGCTGGCCATAATGGTGGACGGAAAACGGTTATTCGATCTCGTAGGTGACGTTGACGTCGAGCACGTACTCCGCGCTGCCCGGCTGGATGGTCGGCGACGGAGCCGCGCCGCCCATGCCGAGGGCCATGGATTTTTCGGCGTAGGGCGCGTTATAGATGGGCTCGGTGACGTTCTCGCCGAAGGAAACGACGCGGCGGAGCTTGACCCCGACCACCTGGGCCAGGGCGGCGGCCTTGGACTTGGCGTTCTCGAGCGCCAGGATGCGGGCCTGCTGCTTGATCGACTCGGGCTGGTCGACGGTGAAGTCGATGCCGCCGACCTGGTTGGCGCCGAGGTCGCCGGCCGCTCCCAGGATCGGCCCGATGTTGTCGAGGTTGCGGACCTTCAGGCGCAGGCTCTGGCTGACCTGGTAGCCGCGCAGGGTCTGCTTGCCCTTGGTGTAATCGTAAACGGGCGAGATGTTGTAGCTGGCGGTCTGCATGTCGGCCTTGGCCACGCCGAAGCCGGCCAGCTTGTCGTTCAGCTGATTCATGATCCGGGTGTTCTCCTGCTGGGCTTCGGAGACCGTCGGTTTCTCGACGACGGTGCCGACCTCGACGTTGGCGATGTCGGGCATGACCGAGACCTTGCCCTCGCCCATGATGGTGATGGTGTTGCGTTCGATCGGCACGCCGATGAAATCGTATTCGCGCCAGGCGTTGCGGGCCTTGATCCCCAGCCAGACGGCCAGGCTCAGGAGCACCAGGGCCATCAGGACCACGAGCACGACCGGCTTGCGGTGCGGCCAGGGATGAGACATGACTTTGTCTTCCATAGAAATTCCGTTAAAAATACGGCGTTATTTTCTGAGCAGGGGTTTGATGCCGGGCAGGACGCGGCCCTCGAGGAACTCGAGCATGGCGCCGCCGCCGGTCGAAACGTGGTCGACGAACTCGGCCATGCCGGTCTTCTCCAGGCAGGCGATCGTCTCGCCGCCGCCGACCACGCCGAAAGCGCGGCCCTTGGAGTGCGCGGCGATGACGCGGCCGAGGATGACCGAACCGTGGCTGAACTTTTTGACCTCGAACAGCCCGACCGGTCCGTTCCAGACCAGCGTCTTGGCCTTTTTCAGTTCGAGCGCGAAGTCACGCATGGTCGACGTGCCGATGTCGACGACGTACTCCGAGGCTCTGACCCGGTCCGGCGTGGTCACGCGCACCTTGGCCGTTTCCTTGAGCGACGAGGCGGCCAGGACGTCGGCGGGCAGGACCAGGTTCTTCTTTTTCAGGAGCGACTTGGCGAGTTTCACGTCCTCGGGCGCGACCGGCGATTTGCCGGTGCTCCAGCCCTTCGCCCGGTAGAAGCTGTTGGCCATGCCGCCGCCGAGGAAGACCTTGTCGGCGATGGACAGCATCTTCTTGAGCGTCGGCAGCTTGGACGAGATCTTGGCCCCGCCCATCAGCACGTAGAACGGCCGCTTGGGGTTCTTGAGCAGGCGGTCGAGGCTCTTCACTTCCTTCTCCACGAGCAGGCCGGCGTAGGCCGGAAGGTACTTGGCGACCCCGGCGGTCGAGGCGTGCGCGCGATGGCAGGTCGCGAAGGCGTCGTTCACGTAGACGTCGGCGAGCCGCGCCAGGCGCTTGGCGAACTTCGGATCGTTCTTTTCCTCTTCGGGATAAAAACGGATGTTCTCGAGCAAGGCCAGTTGTCCGTCCTTGAGCAGGGCCGCGGCCTTGTCCACGGCGTCGCCGTCCTCCAGGCAGTCGTCGATGAACAGGACCGGCTGGCCGAGCAGGCCGCCGAGATGCCTGGCGACCAGCGCCAGCGAGAACTTCGGTTCGCAGTCCTTGGGCCGGCCGAGGTGCGACACGGCGATCACCCGGGCGCCGCCCTGGAGCAGGCGCTGGATGGTCGGCAGCGACGCGCGGATCTTGGCGTCCTCTTCCGGCCCGATGCGGCCGCCCGGCCCCAGCGGGATGTTGAAGTCCACGCGCAGCAGGACGCGCTTGCCCTTGAGATTCCTAAGGTTGGAAATGGTGGCGAGCCGCATATCTTAGCGACAAAAGGTTAGCCCGAGAATTATATCATGTTTCAGCTCCGGACCGCTAAAAATCGATCGTCAGCACCGAGATCTCCGGCGGGTCGAAGAGCCTCGCCCGCGGCCCGGACTCCCCCACGCCGGGCGTGATGAACAGCTTCATCGGTCCGAAATCGAACAGGCCCATGTCGAAGCGCTGGCCGATGGTGATCGGCAGGCGGTCGAGCGGTCCGATGAACGGCAGGCGGATCTGGCCGCCGTGGGTGTGGCCGGCGACGGTCAGGTCGATGCCCCGCACTTCGGCCGCCGGCGCGAAATCCGGATTGTGCACGATCAGGATCTTGACCGCGTCCGGCTCGACCTGGCTCATGGCCTTGTTCCAGTCCGGGTCGCCGAACCAATAATCGTCGAGGCCGATGAAGCGCAGCCGCCGGCCGGCGACGTCGACCGGGACCGACCGGTTGGTCAGCGTCTGGACGCCGTACGATCCGAGCTGTTTGCGCACGTCGACCGCGCCGACATGATAGTCATAATTGCCGAGCGCGGCGAAACTGCCGTAAGCGCTCTTGAGTTCCCGGAGCGGATCGAGCTCGGAGAGTCCGGCGGTATTGGTCACCAGGTCGCCGTCGAGGATGACGACGTCGGGACGGAGCGCGTTCACCCGATCGACGACCTTGACCAGCCAGTCGCGGTTTTTGTAGGCGCCGAGGTGCGCGTCGGAGACCACGGCGACGCGGAGCCGGCCGTGTCCGCCGCCGTCCAGGCTGACGCCGTAATTCTTCACCGTCAGGAATTTCGGCTCGATGAAACTGCCGTAGAAGACGACCAGCCAGACGACGCCGAGAAGGCCGGCCAGGGCGTAATAGCGGCCGCGGCCGGTGATCTTGCCCGCGCGCATCCGGCGCCCGAGCTCCAGGAAATAAAGAGGAATGACCGCCAGGGTAAGGGCGGTCAAAACCTCGCAGTAGAACGCCAGGTCCATCGGCGCCGGTTATTTCTTCTTTAGCATCTTCTGGGCGAAGAGCAGGGCCATGTCGGCGAGACGCATGGAATAGCCCCACTCGTTGTCGTACCAGGCGATGACCTTCAGGAAGTCGCCCTCCATGACCTTGGTCAGCTTCAGGTCGACGATGCCCGAGTTGTTGTTCCTGATGAAGTCGGAGGAGACCAGCGGCTCGTCGGTCACGGCGAGCACGCCCTTCATCGGTCCGGCGGCGGCCTTCTTCAGCGCCTCGTTGACCTCCTCGACCGTGGTCTTCTTCTTGAGCAGGAAGGTGAAGTCGGCCAGCGAGACGACCGGCACCGGCACGCGGATGGCCAGGCCGTCGAAGGCGCCCTTGAGCGCCGGGATGCACTCGGTCACGGCGATGGCCGCGCCGGTCGAGGTCGGGATGATGTTGGCCGCGGCGCAGCGGGCGCGGCGCAGGTCCTTGTGCGGCCCGTCCTGCAGGTTCTGGTCGGCGGTGTAGCCGTGGACCGTGGTCATGAAGGCGCGCTTGACGCCGAACATCTCCTCGACGACCTTGGCCACCGGAGCGATGCAGTTCGTGGTGCAGGAGGCGTTGTTGATGATCTTCTCCGGACCGAACTTGGTCTTGCCGTCGGCGTTGACGCCGAGGACGTAGGTCGGGACGTTGCCGCCCTTGGCCGGGGCCGACAGGATGACCAGCTGGGCGCCGGCCTTGAGGTGGGCCGAGGCCTTCTCCTCGCTGGTGAAGCGGCCGGTGCACTCGAGGACGACGTCGATCTTCTCCTTGCCCCAGGGCAGGACCGCCGGGTCCTTCTCGGCCAGGACGTCGATCTTCTTGCCGTCGATGATCAGGTGCTTCTCGTCGTACTTCACGTCATGGTCCCAGGCGCCGTAGGAAGTGTCGTGCTTCAGGAGGTGCGCCAGGGTCTTGGTGTCGGTCAGGTCGTTGACGGCGACGAACTCGAGCTGGTCGAGCCGGCCCCAGGCGGCTTTGAGGGTGTTGCGGCCGATGCGGCCGAAACCGTTGATAGCGACGCGGATGGACATAGTCTCCGGGATGAAAATGATTTTCTTATTGCTTTCCATATTATATCAAAATCCGCGCCGTTTTGCGACGCGGATGCGGATCGCCGGGATCTGCGGCTTCAGTCGGCCTTCTTGCCGGTCTCCGTCGCGGCCGGCTGTGCCGCCCCGGCTTTCGGCGCGGCCGGACCGACCGGCTTTTTCGCGCCGGCCGGCTTCGTTGAAAAATAGGCGGCCGGGATCAGGCCGACGAAAGCGCCGGCGACGAGCGTCAGCAGCCCGGACAGGAGCCAGAACAGCAGGTAGCCGAAATTTTTGCCCAGCAATCTTTTACTCCGGAGAAGCAGGCCGGTCAGGACCAGGACATAGGCGGTCGCGACGATGACGCCGAAGCGGTAACCCTCGTCGAAGGCCGTCTTCTCTTCGGTGCCAACCAGCAGGCCGACCGCGCCGCCGAGCAGGAAAAGGATGACGAGCGCCAGCAACAGGTAAGCCAGATAAAAACCGATCGCCTCTTTCCAGTTCCTTTTGTAAGCGAGGTCCAGCAAACGTTTGAACATATTTCAGGTCATGAAAGGCGAGATCTGATCCATATTAGCACGGGAAGCATGTCGCCGCCACGGGCGCGGGGCCCTCGTCGAAAGGCCGGAAAAAAACGGCGGCCTGCCGTTTCAGCGACGCTGCAATTAATGGCGAGTTTCAAATGAAAGATGATATACTATTAATAGATTATCGCTAACCTCGGCCTTCTTCTATGCCAGGACCGGACATCTCAAGTCTTGAGAAAGCACCGACCTTCGCCCCGGAGGAGGTTGAAACCGCGCCCGCGACGCCTGAAAGTCCCGAGAGCGGGATCGAGGGCGAAACCGCCCCCGAAGGCGACAACGAGTCCGCGCCGACCGACAAGGAAATGGATGCCGAGTACGACCGGGTCGACGGCGCCGGAAAGCACGTCCAGGCGCTGGAGAAAAGCAACCAGCGCACCGAGGGGCAGCTGCGCGACGTCCGCCGTGCGCTGTCGCTGCCGGACGCCCCCTTCACCACCGAAACCGCCAGGTCGCTGGAGTCCGCCGGAAAACGGCTGGACCAGATGAAGACCGACCTGGCCAATATGGAGAACCAGTATCTGGACGCGCCGGAAGAGGGCGAAGGCCGGCCCGACCAGGCGGCCGAGGCCGAGGCGCGGCTGGCCGAACTCCGGGAGGCCGCCGAGCAGACCGAGGAGGAACTGGCCGAGGCTCGCCAGGCCAGCATGCTGGACTGGTCGAAGGACGCCTCGCGGCATTTCGCCGACCATTTCGCCAGCGACTTCAAAAAATCCAGGAACGGCGAGCGGGCGGCCAAGATACTGGAGGCCAGGACCGCCCGGACCATCCTCGAGGGGACCAAGGATTTCGTCCAGACCGGCAAATACGATTTCGACCTGGCCAGGGCCGAGATCAAATGGAAGTTCGCCAAGGACGCCGACGGCAAGGAGATCCAGTACATCACGAACGTGGACGTATCCCTTGGCTCCAAAGAAGCGGAGCCGCCTGCCGGCGAAAAGGAGGCGCTGGTCACCGGCGACGAACAGAAGCAGTTGGACGGCAAAGCGCCGGCCGGGCCCGATAAGCCCAACTGGTGGAAACTGCCGGACCAGCCGGAAAAGCCCGGCCAGGCCGGACAGCCGAAAGCGCCGGAACAGGCCAAAAAATGACGCGACAACAAAATCCCCCGCCTCGCGGCGGGGGATCTTTTTTGTTCAGCGTCAGCAGGTCAGGGCCTCGGCCAGGGCGAATCGGACGAACCGCTTGATGACGACCTTCTCGCCGGTCTTGGCGCCGAGGGTCTTCAGCAGGTCCCCGATGGTCTGGTCCTCGTCCTTGATGTAGGCCTGATTCAGGAGGCAGACGTCGGAGTAGAACTTCTCCAGCTTGCCGCAGACGATCTTGTCGACGATCTCGCGCGGCTTGGACGAACCGGCGAATTCGGCGGCGTAGATCTCCTTTTCCTTCTCCAGCGTTTCGGCCGGAACGGCCTCCGGAGACAGGTAGAGCGGGTTCATGGCCGCGACCTGCAGGGCGACCTCGTGGACGAACTCCCGGAAGTTGTCGGTCCGGGCGACGAAATCGGTCTCGCACTGGACCTCGACCATGGCGCCGACCTGGCCCTCGCCGTGGATGTAGGCGTAGACCAGTCCGGCCTTGGTGGTGCGCTCGTCGCGCTTGGCCACCTTGACCAGGCCCTTCTTGCGCAGGATCTCCGCGGCTTTGACCACGTCGCCGCCGGTCTGTTCCAGGGTATTCTTGCAGTCGACGATGCCGGCGCCGGTCAGATTCCGCAGTTCATTGATGGTTTTGGCGTCGATCATATTCATTGTTCGGTTGCGCCGGGCGATTATTTCGCCGCCGGCTTCGGTTCTTTGGAAGCAGCCTCGGCCGCGCGCTGGTCGCGCAGGGCCTTGCCTTCCTTGACCGCCTCGGAGATGAGACGGGTCATCAACTCGATGGTCTTGACCGCGTCGTCGTTCGACGGGATCGGGTAGGCCACGTCCTCGGGATTGACGTTGGTGTCGACCAGGGCGACGAGCGGGATCTACCGCGCCTGCGCCTCGGCCACCGCGGTCTTCCCCTTCTTGAGGTCGATGACGAACAGCGCGTCAGGCGGCCGGGTGATCCTCTGGATGCCGCCGACCTTGCCCTCGAGCTCTTCGAGGCTCTTGGCGAAGTTGGCCTGCTCCTTCT
>JBAIWZ010000204.1:0-2023 GCA_037916955.1 Acutalibacteraceae bacterium
GCAGCGGTTGGAGTACCAGGAGAACTTGGCGCAGTAGCCGCCGAACTGGGCGCAGTCGTCGTTGTTGTTGCAGCCGGTGTGGACCGCCTGGCCCGGGTCGATGCACATGTGGTGATCGCACTTCCGGCCGGAATTGCATTCGCTGTCGCCGTCGCACCAGCTGAAGGTCGTTCCCGGGGTGCAGGAGTTGCTGCCTTCCGTCTGGCACTTGAAGCCGGTCTTGCACTCCTTGTCGCTGGCGCCGCACGGCGAGCCGATCTCGCCGGCGCTGCAGGAATTGCCCCAGTTGGTCTGGCAGAGGCCGGTGGCGCAGTCCTTGTTGTCATCGCAGACGTCACCCGGCTGTCCGGCCGTGCATTTGTGGGAGTTCGAGCAGAAGCCGCCGCAGCAGAAATCGTTCCGGCCGGTCCCGCCGGTGTTCCCGCCCGTGCCGCATTTTCCTCCTTCGATGATGCAGTCGTTGCAGACCCAGTTGGGCTGCTGCGGCGGAGTCGGGGTCGTGCCGGCGGCGGGCGCGCCTGGCGTTCCCGTCGCGGGCGTACCGGTGGCCGGAGTTCCCGTCGCGGGCGTGCCGGTAGCGGGCGTGCCGGTGGCCGGCGCCTGATCCTTGTTCATGCCGCAGCGGTTCTTGATGCCGGGATCGATCTCGCCGTTGGGTCCGGGCCGCACGCCCTTCTGGGCCATGGCCACAGCCGGCGGCTGGCACCTGACCACGTTGTCGCTGCACTTGTCGGTCTCCCCCGGCGCGTCCTTCTTGGCCCGCAGGAAACAGCTTTTGCCCGTGCACCTGGCCATGGCCGTCAGACCCGACACGGTGGAAGGAGCGGTCTGGCCGTCGATCGACACCAGGCTGCAGTCCCCGGTCGCCGGCGGCTCGCCGTTATTCTTCTTGTCGGGGTAGATCTGATAGCCCTGGCCGCAGGCCACGCACATCTCCGTATTCACGCAGCCGATGAACAGGGACCGTTTGACGATGGGGATCTTCGGCAGGCGCAAGGTGACGATATCGGGGTTGATGGTGTTCAGGAGCAGGTAGGCGCCGAAGGTCAGGGCCAGACCGACCAGGGCGTCGACGATCCGCTGTTTGCCCTTGCTGACGCGGCCGGGGTCGCCGCCGGCGGTCAGATACTGGACGCCGCCGATCATCATCATGACGGCCGCCAGGATCCCGGCGATGGCGACGGCGTATTGATAGACGCTGTTCAGGTAGTCGCCGAGGTCGACGAAGCTGGACACCGCCCCGATCTTTACCGTCAGGACGAAAGGCGGCGACTTGGCATAGCAGTGCCCCTGCCCCGAAGGACAGCCTTCGCCCGGCAGGTAGCAGCGTTCGGCGACGCAGCAGCCGCTGTCCTTGCAGGTGCTGCTGCCGGCCGAGGGAGACATCTGGGGACTGCACTCGACCGGCTGGAAACAGCCATTGTCGATGTTGGCACCCTGCGCCTGCGCGGCCCCGTCGGTTCCGGGCAGGACCTGGGGCAGGAAGAGGAAAACCGCGCCGAAGAACAGGTAATAACCAGCGGCCAGTCCGTAGACCAGCTTCCGGGGCGAGGTTATGGTTATCCGCCTGCCGATGAACTTCATAAGTCTATTTTAGCAGTTCTTGCACCAGTTTTTCAAAGATGTCGGCCGGGATCGACCCCTCGACCCGCTGGCCGTTGAAATAGAAGGTCGGGGTGCCGCGGACGCCGATCTCCTTGGCCGTCTGGGCGTCGCTCATCACCGCGTTCTGATAACGGTTGCCGGCGATGCAATATCCGAACTGCTTCGGCTCGAGACCGACTTGGTCGGCGTACCGGGTCAGGTCGGCCAGGGAGAAAGCGCCCTGATAGGAATAAAGCTTGTCATGATAAGCCCAAAACTTGCCCTGTTCGCGGGCGCACTCCGCGGCCACGGCCGCCTGGGTGGCCAGCGGATGGATGCTGTCCAGCGGATCGTAACGGTAAATGAACCGCACCCGGTCGCCGTATTTCGCCATCAGGCCGCGGACCACGGCGGCAGACTCCTTGGAGTAGGGGCAGCC
>JBAIWZ010000205.1:0-4657 GCA_037916955.1 Acutalibacteraceae bacterium
CCTCGAGCTCATCGGCGAGTCGGACCGCCCTCTATGTGCTTGTGGCCCTGCATGATCTTGCGGAAGTCGACGATGTTGTTCTTCACCCTCAGGATCTCGCGGACCGTGTTGCCGTCGCTCTCCTTGAACAGCGCCGACTCCAGGGTGGCGATGTCGTTGGAGATGTGGGTCAGCATCGGGAAGCAGGAAATGAGCAGTCCCGACAGGGCCGCGTGTATCCAGTTCGCCGGATTGCTTATCTCCTCGACCGCGCAGACCGCCTTTTTGCCCTCGAAGCAGTCGACCAGGTCGGCGAGCGTCTTCAGCTCGCCGGTATGGTTGCTGATGACGAAGTCGGGGCCGATGAACAGGTCGAGCTCGGCCGATTCGATCGTCCGGCTGGCGGCATTGAAGACCGGGAACAGCAGCACCATGAACAGGTACTTTTCGCGGGGCAGAAGCTTCGGCCGCTGGAAAGGCGGCAGACAGTCGCGGAGGTCGATGTCCAGGAAGTAGGGGAAGCGGTCCCTGAGCTGGTCCAGGGCTTCCGGCGACGGCTTGGCGATATCCACCCAGGTGAAGCCCGGCCGGTCGAAGACCTGCAGCAGCTGTTTTTTCGCTTTAGTCACGGCCATATGCTTATTTTATCATTTTTAAGGCCGGTTGGCGAGGCGTCGGGCCGCGGCCGGCCGGCGTCACGGCGATATCCCCAACCCGCCTTCATTTTTCCGCCTCAAAGGTTTGTTCCTCCCTTATTTCTGTTGTATACTTAGAGCTGAAGATGCCCGTGAGCTCGTGGCCATTTTCGTTATGAATTTGATGGAGAATCTGGAATCGAAGCCGTCCGTGGCGCCGCCCGAGGCCAAGGCCGAGAAGGTCGAGACCAAGGAGAGCGAACCGCGCCGCGAGGGTCCGCCGCCGTCGGAAAAATTCGACGCGCCCGCGGCGACCCAGGCCGAGGCCGCGCCCGGCGCGCCGCCCGCCCCGGCCGCTCCGGCCCAGCCCAAGGATCCCTACCTGATGAAGGTCGAGCGGATCCTCGAGGACAATCTGCTCGACGTCTATATCTCGATGCCGGCGGCCAGCCGCGCCCGTTTCAAGGCGGCCGGCGAAGCCACGGCGATGAAGATCTGGGCCCTGGTCGAGCGTTCCAAGGTGAGGGCCAAGAGCGTCCTCAGGCTGATCTGGGACTGGCTGAGGCTGATCCCGGGCGTCAGCCGCTATTTCCTCGAGCAGGAGGCCAAGATCAAGACCGACAAGATCATCCAGCTGGCCGAGGAACGCCGCAAGGAAAAGGAGGGCCAGATATGATCGTCATCACCCTGACGCTGACCGGCGTTCCGCAGGTCGATGCCGCCATCGAGGCCGTGACCGCGAGCCCGCTGTTCGCGCCGCTGGCCTCGCTCGCCGGCCTGATCATCGCGGCCTTCGTCGTTTTCTTCGCCGCGCGTTCCTATTTCCGCAAGAAGTACCAGTCCGGCGTGGCTTTCAAGAAAGCGGTGCTGCTCGTGGCCGTGCCCAAGGAGTCCCAGGAGAAGGGCGAGTCCGGCCAGCAGGAGAAGTCGCTCCAGGAGGTCCAGGAGGACATCGCCGTCATGGAGAACATCTTCCAGAGCCTCGGCGGCCTCACCGCCCAGCGCGGGCTCAAGGCCTGGTTCCTAGGCCGCGAGGACAACGTCTCTTTCGAGATCATCGCCGACCACGGCCTGGTCACGTTCTACATCGGCGTGCCGGAATACCTCCGCGACTTCGTCGAGCAGCAGATCCACAGCCAGTATCCGCACGCCCAGATCGAGGACGTGGTGGATTACAACATCTTCACTCCCACCGGCACGGTCGTCGGCTGCGAACTCCAGTTCCGCAAACTGCACGTCTTCCCGCTCAAGACCTACAAGAAGCTGGAGTCCGATCCGCTGAACGCGCTGACCAACGCCCTTGCCAAGGTCGAAAAGACCGACGGCGCCGGGATCCAGGTCATCGTCCGGTCGGCCAAGCGCGAATGGCGCCGTCCGGCCAACCAGATCGTCAAGGCGATGCAGGACGGCAAGACCCTGAACCAGGCCATGTCCGAGCGCACGATGCTCGGCCAGATCGGGCTGATGTTCTCGCCGCCGAAGAAAAAGGAAGGCGAGGCGCCCAAGGAGCACCGGATGTCGCCCCTCGAGGAGGAGATGATCAAGTCGATGGAGGAGAAGATCGCCAAGTTCGGCCTGGACGTGAACATCCGCATCGTCGCCGCTTCCAAGGACCGGGCCAAGGCCAACGTCTACCTGAACAACATCGTCGGCGCTTTCAATCAGTACAACAACCCGCAGTACGGCAACGTCCTGACGCGCTGGTCGCCGAGCCAGAAGAAGCTCATCCACGACTTCATCTTCCGGCACTTCCATGACGCCCGGCGCATGGTCATGAACGGCGAGGAGCTCTGCAGCCTCTACCACATGCCGCTGCCCTCGACCGAAACGCCGAACATCCGCTGGCTGACCTCCCGCAAGGCGCCGCCGCCGCAGAACATGCCCAAAGAAGGACTCTACCTCGGCAAGATCGACTACCGCGGCCAGGTCACCGACGTCCGCCTCAAGCGCGAGGACCGGATGCGCCACATGTACATCATCGGCAAGTCCGGCGCCGGCAAATCCGAGTTCATCGCCAACCTGGCCGCCCAGGACGTCAAGAACGGCGACGGCCTCTGCATCATCGATCCGCACGGCGACCTGGTGGAGACCGTGCTCGGCTGCGTGCCCCGCGAGCGGGCCGACGACGTGGTCATCTTCGACCCCTCGGACCTGGAGCGGCCGATCGGCCTGAACATGCTTGAGGCGCCGAGCGAGGAGATGAAGGACTTCGCCTGCGGCGAGATGATCGCCATCTTCTACAAGCTCTTCCCGCCGGAGATGATCGGCCCGATGTTCGAGCACACCATGCGGAACATGATGCTGACGCTCATGTCCGATCCGGAGAATCCCGGCACCATCGCCGAGATCCCGCGCCTGGTCGTCGATCCGGATTTCCAGAAGGCCTGGGTCAAGAAGGTCAAGGACCCGGTGGTGCTCAACTACTGGGAGAAAGAGGTGGCCAAGACCTCGGACTTCCACAAATCGGAGATGTTCGGCTACCTGACCTCCAAGGTCGGCCGGTTCGTCGAGAATGCCATGCTCCGGAACATCATCGGCCAGCAGAAGTCGGCCTTCGATTTCCGCAAGATCATGGACGAAAAGAAGATCTTCCTGGTCAACCTGTCCAAAGGCAAGATCGGCGACATCAACGCCAACCTGCTCGGCCTGATCATGGTGACCAAGCTGCAGATGGCGGCCATGGGCCGGGCCGACATGCCCAAGGAACAGCGTCACGACTTCTTCCTCTACATCGACGAGTTCCAGAACTTCATCACCCCGTCGATCGCCACCATCCTGTCCGAGGCCCGCAAATACCGGCTGTCGCTGATCCTGGCCCACCAGTACCTCGGCCAGCTCTCGCCCAAGGGCGACAACGAGATCCGCGACGCCGTGCTCGGCAACGTCGGCTCGATGCTCATCGGCCGCATCGGCATCGAGGACGCCCAGGTGCTCGAAAAGGAGTTCGCCCCGGTCTTCAACGCCTTCGACCTGGTCAACGTTGAGAAGTTCACCATGAACGCCAAGATCCTGGTCGACAACGCCGCCACCCGGCCGTTCAACTTCAAGATGCCGATGCCGGTCAAGCCGGACCGGCGCATCGCCGACGCCATCAAGCTGCTGGCCCGGTTGAAGTACGGGCGCGACCGGGAGATCGTCGAACAGGAGATCATGGAGCGGACCCAGATGGGCGCGCCCGCGCCGAAGACGGCCGCTCCGGCCTGACGAAAAAAGATATTCGACCGCCGGCCCGCAAGCCGGCGGTTTTGATTTTCGGACGGATCTGTCCGCCAGGACACCTTGCGAAAGTAATCCCTGAGTCCTTACGCTCGGGCACGCGTCGCTTGCGACGCGCTCGCAGCCCGAGCGAGGACTTCGTGAATTCAGGGTAGTTAACATTTCTAATAAGCGGGGGGCGCGGTTTCGGGGCCCCCGGCGGCGCGCTGGATACGAGCACCGACGGGGTGAAACCGCGACAGGACCCGCTCCAGAGAGTTTTTTTAAGCATAAAAAAGTGGATAACCTGTCGAACGAAGGGGCATCATCTATCATTGACCGCCAGGCCCTGAAATGATAACTTTTGAGGCGCCGGACCACCCCTCCGGCGCTCTAAAATAAAGGGGAAAAAAAATATGTCCGACGTGCCAATGCTTGCTGAAAACCAAAACCAACCGGTCCAAACTGCCGCTCCGTCACCGACTGCCGTTCCAACCGCGACCATAGCCATTCCAGCCGCGCCGCCGGTCCTGCCGGCCGCCGCGGAACCGGCCAAACCACCGGTCGATGAAGCTCCGTCCGCGCCGATCGCGCCGACCGCGGAACAACCCAAGGCCGACGCCGCCCTGACCGACACCAACAAACAGCGAATTTGCCTCAAGGCGCTCAAGAACATCGAGCGCGACCTGGCCACGGTCATCCGCCTCCTCGAAGGCCACGCCGAAGCCGGCGCCGCCGCGCTCGTCGAGATCGCCGCCGCCGCGCCGTCGGCCGCCAAGGAAGAGGAATTGACCCAGCTGCGCCCGTCCGAAGGCCGCGTCATCGAGGGCGTTTTCGACGGCCAGAAC
>JBAIWZ010000206.1:0-1801 GCA_037916955.1 Acutalibacteraceae bacterium
AGGTCAGGATGACGGCCTCTTTGGGGGCGCTGACCTTCAGCCGCGCCTGCCTTCGGACGGGGGCGTCATAAGGCAGCGGGGCGCCGGCGGCGTCAAAACCCAGGCCGAGTCCGTACTTGGACGACGGGCGGGGCGCGGCCAGAAAGCGCTCCCGGGCCGCCAGCCGGGCGTCGCGAAGCCAGGCCGGTTCGCCCAGCTTCTTCGATAACGTCCGGATGTCCGGGGGTTTCATCATAATTGCTCAGCCCACGGCCCCTTCCATTTCCAGTTCGATCAGATTGTTCATCTCGACGGCGTATTCGAGCGGCAGCCGCTTGATCACCGGCTCGACGAAGCCGCTTACGATCATCTTCCGCGCCTGGTCCTCGGTCAGGCCGCGGCTCATCAGATAGAAGACCTCCTCCTCGCCGATGCGGCCGACCTTGGCCTCATGCGAGACCTCGACCGACCGCTCGTCGACGCGGACCGAAGGCAGGGTGTTGGAGGCCGACCGGCCGTCGAGGATCAGCGCGTCGCAGACGACGCTCGAACGCGAGCCGGCGGCGGCCCTGGTGGCGCGGACCAGTCCGCGGTAGGTCGAGACGCCGCCGTCCTTGCTGATGCTCCGCGAGCGCACGGTGGCCGAGGTGTCCGGCGCGGCGTGGATCACCTGGGCGCCGGTGTCCAGGTCCTGTCCCTTGCCGGCGAAGACGATGCCGACGTGCTCCGACCGCGCGCCGCGGCCGCGCAGCACGCTCGACGGGTAGAGCATGGTCGTGCGGCTGCCCATGTTCCCCGACAGCCATTCGATCGAGCCGGCGGCGTCGACCACGGCCCGTTTGGTGTTCAGATTGAAGGTGTTCTTGCTCCAGTTCTCGACGCTCGAGTAGCGGATGGCCGCGCCTTCCTTGACGTGCAGTTCGACGCAGCCGGCGTGGAGCGAACTGGCGGCGTAGCGCGGCGCGCTGCAGCCCTCGATGTATTCGACGCGGCTGCCCTTGTCGGCGACGATCAGCGTGTGTTCGAACTGGCCGCCGCGTTCGAGGTTCATCCGGAAGTAGGCCTGGAGGGGGGCCGTCACTTTGACGCCGGGCGGGACGTAAATGAAGGTGCCGCCGCTCCAGACCGCGGCGTGCAGCATGACGAACTTGTGGTAGCCGACCGGCACGCAGTCGGTCATGAAATACTTGCGGACCAGGTCGGGATACTTCTTCACCGCCGCGTCCATGTTCTCGAAGATGACGCCCTGGCGGCCCCAGGTCTCCTTGAGCCGGTGGTAGATGACGTCGGAGTCGTACTGGGCGCCGGCGCCGGAGAGGACGTGATGTTCGGCCTCGGGGATGCCCAGGCGGTCGAAGGTCCGGCGGATGCCGGCAGGCACGTCCTTCCAGGACGACGCCTCCTCGGCTTCGGGCCGCGCGTAATAGACGATGCGGCCGAGATCCAGTCCCGACAGGTCCGGTCCCCAGGACGGCAGCGGCGTCTTTTCGTACAGCTCGAACGCCCGGAGCCGCTTGTCCAGCATCCAGTCCGGCTCCCCTTTCTGCCGCGATATCTCCAGGACCGTCTCCCGGGTGAGCCCGGGGGCGGAAGCGAATTTCGGCCGGGCCCGGTCGGCCCGGTCGCGCCAGGAGGCCGCGGGCAGCTTATTTTTCGGCGCGCGCTTTTTTGGCATATCCTTTCGGCCGGCCGGTCAGGCCGCCCGCTTCGGCCACGGTCAGCCGTTTGAGCGTGGCCGCGACCTGGTTCTGGACCTTGAGCCAGACGTTCCGGTTGGCGCAGTGATCGGCGATCAGGCATTCGGTCCGGCCGTCCAGGCAGT
>JBAIWZ010000207.1:0-2487 GCA_037916955.1 Acutalibacteraceae bacterium
TGGTCGCGACCCTGGCTATCGCGGCCCTGCTGGCGGGGTCGCTGTATTTCCGGAGCCTGAGGTCGCTGAAGCCGGCGCTGTCGCCGGCGCCGTCGGACGTGGCCGCGCTCTTCAATACCGGCGGAGGACCGCTGGCCGCTCCGGCGGGTTTTTCGCTGGACGTCTTCGCCCAGGGCCTGGGCGATCCGCGCGCGATCGTGACCGACCCGAACGGCGTTCTGGTCGTCAGCGCGCCGGCTGCCGGCGAAGTCACCGCCCTGCCGGTCGACAAGACGACCGGCCGGCCGCGCCCCGTCACCGTCGTCGGCGGCCTCAACGGCCCGCACGGCCTCGCGTTCCGCTGCGTCGGCGGCCAGTGCCGCCTGTACGTGGCTCAGTACGACGCTCTCACGGCCTTCGACTACGATCCGGCGTCGCTCAAGGCCTCGAACCCGGTCAAACTGGCCGACCTGCCGACCGGCGGGAATCACATCACCCGGTCGCTTCTGTTCCTGCCGCCGCCGAACGACGACCAGCTGCTCGTGGCCGTCGGTTCGACCTGCAACGTCTGCATCGAGAAGGACCCGCGCCGCGCCAAGATCATGGTCATCGGCGCGGACGGCGGACAGCTCAAGGAATACGCCCGCGGCCTTCGCAATTCGGTCTTCCAGACGATCCGGCCGGGCACGAGCGAGGTCTGGGCCACGGAGATGGGCCGCGACTGGCTCGGCGACAACCTGCCGCCCGACGAGATCAACGTCATCGAGGAGGGGAAGAATTACGGCTGGCCGATCTGCTACGGCCAGAACGTCCACGACACGGACTTCGACAAGAACGTCTACATCCGCAACCCCTGCATGGAGCCGTTCGAAACGCCGGCGCGCGTCGACATTCCCGCGCACTCGGCGCCGCTCGGCCTGGCCTTCGCCGCGGGATCCGGCTGGCCGGCCGCTTACCAGGGCAGCCTGTTCGTGGCCTATCACGGTTCCTGGAACCGTTCCGTGCCGACCGGCTACAAGGTGGTCAGGGTCCGCCTGGACGCCGCCGGCAGGCCGCTGGGCATCGATGATTTCGTGACCGGCTGGCTCCGGCCGGACGGCAGCGCGCTCGGACGGCCGACCGGCCTGCTGGCCGAACCCGACGGCACGCTTTACATCGCCGACGACAAAGCCGGCGCGATCTACCGCGTCCGCGCGGCGCATTGAGCCATGTTCCGTACCGCCAGATCAGTCCTGCGTTCGGCCTGGAAGGGGATCCGCGAAGATCCCGAACTTCGGCG
Source organism: Acutalibacteraceae bacterium (assembly GCA_037916955.1). GTDB lineage: Bacteria > Patescibacteriota > Patescibacteriia > SG8-24 > SG8-24 > JBAIWZ01. The sequence continues at coordinate 1,259 of JBAIWZ010000207.1, forward strand.
TTGGCGCGAGCGCCATCCGCGCTTCCTCGCCTACGTCCGGCGCCGCCTTTCGCCCGACGAGAAGTTCGGTCTCAACCTGACCGTCGGCCTGGCGATCGTCGTCTTTTTCGCCTATCTCTTTTTGGGCGTCGCCCAGGACCTGATCGCCCAGGAGGCGGTCTATCTCGCCGATTACCGCATCCTGAACCTGCTGCAGATCTTCCGGTCGCCGCGATTCAGCCAGACGATGCTCTTCATCACTTACCTCGGCGGCTGGCCGGCGATCCTGGCCGGTTCGATCGCCGCCGGCCTGTTCCTGGCCGTGCTGCGCCGCTGGCGTTATCTCGTCGGCTTCATCGCCGCGGTGCTTGGCGGAGAACTTTTCGTCTACGGGATGAAAATGCTGTTCCGCCGGCCGCGCCCGCCGCTGATCAACGCCCTGACGCCGGAGACCGGCTACAGCTTCCCGAGCGGCCACGTCTTCGTCGCCATCGTTTTTTACGGCCTGCTGGCCTATTTCGTCTGGCGCGGGACCCGCCGCCGCGCGGTCCGGGCGCTGGCGATCGCCGCCGGCCTGTTCGCGGTCGTCCTGATCGGCTTTTCGCGCCTCTATCTAGGGGTGCACTGGCCGTCGGACGTCCTGGCCAGTCTGGCGGCCGGCGCCGCCTGGCTGACGGCGGTGATCACCGCCCTGGAGATCCGCCGGAAGTTCGGGCGGATCGGCGTCTACGGCTACCATTTCCGGCGGCGTTCCATCGCCCTGCTCGGAGCGGGGCTTTCGGCCGCCTGGCTGGCGTTCGTCATCGCCTATTTCGCCGTCCACCCGCTGAAGCCGCAGCCGTCCTTCGAGCAGCCCGATGTCGCGATCGGCCTCAGCCAGGTCCCGGCCGGACTCTTCGGCAGCCTGCCGCGCACCAGCGAGACCCTGACCGGCGAGCCGATGGAGCCGATCAACGTCATCGCCGTCGGCACCCGCGCCGAACTCGACCGCGCCTTCCGCGACGCCGGCTGGCTGCCCTGCGATCCGGTCACGCTCCGTTCGACCTGGCGTCTGATGACCGCCGGGCTGTTCGACCGGCCCTATCCGCAGGCGCCGGGCGTTCCCAGTTTCTGGGACAGCCTGCCCAATGATTTCGCCTACGAACGATCGACGGCGGCCGACACGGTGCGCGAGCGCTATCACATACACTTCTGGTATACGCCGTTCCTCCTGCCGGACGGCCGCCGGATCTGGTTCGCGACCGCACACT
>JBAIWZ010000208.1:0-1524 GCA_037916955.1 Acutalibacteraceae bacterium
TGGCGGAGGCCGACGAGTCCGACAGCTCGTTCCTCTGCTATTCCCCGACGGTCGAGATCGTCACCAACATCGAGGCCGACCATATGGAGCATTTCGGCAGCATGGCGGAACTGACGGCGACCTTCGAGAAATTCCTCGATTGCCTGAGCGAGACCGGGCTGGTGGTGATCGACGGCACCGACGCCAACAACAAACAGCTGATCGCCAAACGGAGCGAGCGTTTCGTCACCTACGGCCTCGATCCCGCCATGGAATACAGCGCCGGGGAGATGACCTTCGAGCACTACAGTTCGCGCTATCTCCTGTCGCGGCGCGGCCAGACGCTCGGTCCGGTCGAGCTCTCGGTCCCCGGCTGGCAGAACATCGTCAACAGCCTGGCGGTCTTCGCCGTCGGCTTCGAGTTCGGCCTCGACTTTTCCGCCATCGCCGGCGCCCTGCGCACCTTTGTCGGGGCGCGGCGCCGTTTCTCGACGGTCGGCGAACAGGACGGCGTGCTGGTGATCGACGATTACGCGCACCATCCGACCGAGATCCGCGCCACGCTCAAAGCGGCGCGTTCGGGCTGGCCGCAGCGGCGCATCATCTGCATCTTCCAGCCGCACCGTTACACCCGGACCATGATCCTGAAGGACAAGTTCGCGGACGCCTTCACCGACGCCGACCGGGTGATCATCACCGACATCTACGCCGCCTCCGAACAGCCGATCCCGGGGATCAGCGGCAAAACGATCGCCGACCTGCTCGAGCCGGACAAGACCTCGTTCGTGCCGAAGAAGGAGCAGATCGCCGAACAGCTGGTCAAAGAGCTGCGTCCGGGCGACCTCGTCCTGACGCTCGGCGCGGGCGACATCTACACGGTCGGCAAGGAACTGCTGGCGAGGCTGAAACTGAAAAATGAAATACCTGCGTAACGAACCGCTGAAGAAGCACACCTCTTTCCGCATCGGCGGCCCGGCCGATTATTTCTGCGTGCCGAAAAATGTCCGCGAACTCCAGGAAGCCCTGGCGTTCGCCCACCGCAATAAACTGCCGGTGGCGATCATCGGCGCCGGCACCAACCTGCTGGCGCTTGACCACGGCTTCAGCGGCCTGGTCGTCAAGCTGGGCGGCGGGCTGAGCCGTCCGGTCGTGCGCGGCCGGGTGGTCCACGCGGGGGCGGGGCTGCCGCTGCCCCAGCTCCTCTCGGTCCTCAAGCGGCGCGGCCTGACCGGCCTCGAATTCCTGGCCGGCATTCCCGGCACGCTGGGCGGCGCGGCCGTGATGAACGCCGGCGCCTGGGGCAAAGAGATCGGCAGCTACATCGAACAGGTCAAGGTCATCGACCGCGAAGGCAATCTGCGCGTCCTCGGCCGGGACCAGCTGGCTTTCGGCTACCGCCGCAGCCTGCTGCAGAGCGGCCGCTATGTCGTGGCCGAGGTCGTGCTGCGGCTGCGCAAAGGGGCGGCCGGCCGGATCGGGAAGAAGATCGCGGAGATCCTGGCCAAACGCCGGCTGAGCCAGCCGCTGGGCTGTCCCAACGCCGGC
>JBAIWZ010000209.1:0-1690 GCA_037916955.1 Acutalibacteraceae bacterium
ACAAACGGGCGGCGTCCCTCGGGAGGCGCCGGCCGGCCATCGTTCCGGGTCATTCGATCTCTTTCATGTCGCCCCAGCGGTCGCCGGAGCCGAGATTCACGACCACCGGCACGGCCAGCCGCTTCACCTTCTCCATGATCGGCTTGATCAGGGCGGCCGCCTCCTTGACGTGGTCCTTCTTCACCTCGAAGACCAGCTCGTCGTGGACCTGGATGAGCATCCGGATCGGCGCGTCGTCGGGCGATCCGTATTTCTGGGCGAGCGCGGCGTCGATGCCGACCATCGCCAGCTTGATCATGTCGGCCTCGGCGCCCTGGATCGGCATGTTGACCGCCTGGCGCTCGGCCTCGGCCTGCTCGCGGTGGTTCATCAGTTCGAAGTTGTAGAAGAAACGGCGCCGGCCGAACATCGTGGCGACGTAGCCGTCCTTGCGGATCTTCTCCTTGGTGGCGCGGACGTACTCGGCGATGCCGCGGTAGACCTGGAAGTAGCGGTCGATGTAGGCGCGGGCCTCGGGCAGGGGAATGCCGGCGCTCTCGGACAGGCGGTTCGGGCCCATGCCGAAGAGGATGCCGAAGTTGATGGTCTTGGCGATGCGGCGCTTGGCGTCGGCCTCGGCTTTGCCGAACATCTCGACGGCGGTGCGCCAGTGGATGTCCTCGCCGTTCTTGAAAGCGGCGATCATCACTTTTTCCTTGGCCAGGTGGGCGGCGATGCGCAGTTCGATCTGCGAGTAGTCGGCGTAGAGGAGCGTCCAGCCGGGAGCGGCGACGAAGGCGTTGCGGACCTGGCGGCCGTACTCCGTCTCCTCGGTCGGGATGTTCTGCAGGTTCGGATCGGACGACGACAGCCGGCCGGTGGCGGTCACCGCCTGGTTGAAGCTCGCGTGGACGCGGCCGGTCTTGGCGTGGACGAGCGCCGGCAGGGCGTCGACGTAGGTGGACTTCAGCTTGGCCAGTTCCCGGTAGGCGAGGATGGCGTCGACGACGGGATGGCTGCCGCGAAGTTTCTCCAGCTCGGAGGCGGCGGTCGACAGGGTGTGGCCCTTCTCGGTCTTCTTCAGGCCGGCGGTCGACAGGCCGAGCTTTTCGAAGAGGACGGTCTTCAGCTGCGCCGGCGAGTTGATGTTGAAATCGCCGCCGGCCAGCCGGTGGATCTTCACTTCGAGTTCGCCGATCTTGTCGCCGAGATTGTGCGACAGTTTTTTCAGATAGGGCACGTCGACGCCGATGCCGACGCGCTCCATGCGGGCGAGGATCGGGGCGAGCGGCAGTTCGATGTTCCGGTTCAGCGACATCAGCCGGTACTTGCTGAGCTGGCCGTCGAGCTCGGTCGAGAGCGACAGGAGATGGGAGGTTTCGAGTCCGAGGCGGGCCAATTTTTCTTCCTGGGTTTGGGCCTTCGGCGGGGCCGGAATATTGCGGTAATAAGCCAAAATAGCGTCCATGGTGTGGCGCCGTTCGCCGGCGAAGTACAGATAGGACGAGATCATCAGGTCATCGAACGGACCTTCGAGCCTGATGCCGAGCGAAGCGAAGACGTTGATCTCGCGCTTCAGGTCGTGGCAGACCTTGATCCGGCGCGGCGAGGACAGGAAGTCGGTCAGCGCCTGGCGCGCGCCGATGACGGCCTCGCGGCTGGCGATGGAGACGCGGCGGCCGCCGGCCAGGGCCAGGGCGATGAGCGGCGG
>JBAIWZ010000210.1:0-4652 GCA_037916955.1 Acutalibacteraceae bacterium
CGAACCCTCGATACCTTGCGGTATGCACGCTTTCCAAGCGTGTGCACTCGACCACTATGCGACCCCTCCCTGCGCGCTTCCGCCTGCCGCTGACGTTCGGGCTCGCCGGTCGCCGGCTCGCCCTCTCTATCGCGTCAGGCTCGCTTGCCTCAACAGCGCAAAGCGCTGTTGCTGCCGTCCATTGAAATTTTTTATCTGCTAAAACATTATACGCCGCCTTAAACTTATTTCAACCCCCGGCCGGTCAGAAGCGGCGGGTGTGCACGGCTTCGGCCACCACCATCGAATCGGTCAGGTATTCGACCGGATTCCAGTCGTCGGTGAACATCGCCCCGCCGTCCCTCACGTAACGGCTGGCCTGGATCAGGTCGCTGACCATCGCATCGTGGCCGGCCGGCAAGGAGGCGGTCGCGTCCGCCAGGTCCAGGTCATCGTCGCTCGCCAGGATGACGTAATTCCAGTAACCGGCCACCGGGATCGCCTGGACCACGGGAAAATTGTCCGCCACCGCATTGACGATGCCCTTGAACAGCGGCGAATCCTTGCTCGCGGCGTTGACGTTGATGGCCAGGATGCCGCCCGGATCGAGCCGCTTCTTGGCCAGCGCGAAGAATTCCCGGGTCACCAGATGCGGCGGAATGTACAGCTGCGTGCTGTAAGCGTCGACGATGATCGCACCGAAACGGTCGCGCGTCGTGGCCAGGAAGGCCCGCCCGTCCAGGCAGACCAGGTCGGCGCCGAGTTCGTCGGCGGCGAAATATTGCCGGGCGAGATCGATCACCGTCCGGTCGATCTCCACGCCGGTGATCTTCGGCCTGGCGGCTCCGGCCGGCAGGAACGCAGTGAGCTGGCGGGCCGAAGTGCCGCCCGCGAAGCCGATGATCGCCACCCGTCCGACCTGCGGCCTGAGCAGCGGGATCAGACCGAAGTAATCGTAGTACATCCCGGTCGGCTGGCCGGCCGGAGGCAGGGCCGACTGGATGCCCATGCCCTCGTTGAAGGTCAGGTATCGCCACCCGTCGGCTTCGGAGACGCGGGTGAACTGGTAGGGCGATTCGCGCTCGGCCAGCACGGACGACGGCGCGGCCGAAAGGCCTAGATGTGAGGACAGGACCAGGGCCGGGACGACGACCAGGGCCGACGCGGCGCCCCGCGTGCCGGCCAGGGTGGCCACCCCGATGACCAGCAGGAACGCGGCGATCAGGCTGAAACTGGTGCGCGAGCCGAGATAAGGGACCATGACCAGAGTCGGGAAAAGCGTTCCGACGACGCTGCCGGCGGTCGACCAGGTCAGGTACAGGCCCGAAGCCTTGCCGGCGTCACGGCCGGAGGCCAGACCTTTGACGAGCAGCGGTCCGACGACGCCGAGCACCAGGACCGGCGGGGCGAAAACGGCGATGGCCGCGGCCAGGGAACCTACGAACAAGCCGATGGACGCGTCCGGCCAGGAAGCCAGCGCCGAGAGCAGTGCCGACGAGAAACCGCGGCTGATCAGGACCCCGGCCCCGAGCAAGGCGGCGGAGGCGCAAAGCAAGGCGCCCAGAAAGGTCCGTCCGGCCCCCTTTTCGGCGGCTACCCCGCCGAACCAGTAGCCGACGGCCAGAGCGACCAGGATGGTCAGGATCAGGCTGGTCCAGACGAAGAGCGACGCGCCGAAATACGGCGCCAGCAGCCTGGAAGCGACGATCTCCACGGCCATGACCGCGGCGCCGACCGCGAAGGCCAGGAACAACAGCCATGTTTTTCCGAGCGGAGCGCGCTGGATCATATCAGAATGACGGATGGCTCAGGTAAAAGACGCCGACGGCAAAAAGATATATGAAATAGATGACGGACGCGTAGCGGACCCATTTGTGGGCCACCGGCCTGGCGGCGCGCTGATTGGCCAGCTGGAAGACCGCCAGACAGCAGCCCATGATGGCCGCGTCCCGGACCGTGACGTCGCTGGTGCCGGAGATCAGGAAGATCAGGAACAGGTAGAGGGCGGCGGCAGCCGAGGCCAGGCGGGGCAGCCGGCCCATGATCAGCAGGACGCCGAGGGCCGCCTCGAAAGCGCCCGCCAGGTACATGACCGACGACGGATCGAGCATGATCTGCGGCCAGATCCAGACGTCGATCCAGTCGAACCAGACCTGGGGATGAAGCCATTTGTCCAGGCCGAACCACAGGAAGACGCTGCCGACGGCGAAGCGCAGGATGGTGTCGAGCAGAGGCTGTCTTTCTTTCCGGAACGGGAACATAGGTTTCAGGCCGCGGCCGGTGCCGCGACGGCGGGCGTCCGCAGGCTCCTGGCCAGCAGCCAGGCGCCGAAGGCCGCGGCGGCCAGCGACAGGTACTGCGCCGGGGTCAGCGCCCAGAGGCGCAGGTCGGCTCCGGGGAGGTCCCAGGCGCGATAGAAATCAAGGATGAACCGGCCCGCGCCGTAGATCAGCGCGTAGCCGGCCAGGAACGGAACAGGGCTGCGGCCGTACCGGCGCCAGACCAAAAAAATTGCGAAGATGAAGGCGTTGAGCAGCGACAGCAGCAGGCCGTGATCCAATCTAGCGCCGCCGGGGTAGGCCACGGCCAGAAAGGAGCGGGACAGGACGCCCGGATGGTCGTGGATCAGGAAACAGCCCAGCCGGCCGATGGCGCAGCCCAGGGGCAGGACGAAAGCGGCCAAGTTCAGGTATGGCAGGAGCGGCAGCCGCAGCCGGCGGCTGCAGATCCAGGCTGCCAGCCCGGCGCCGAGGAACCCGCCCCAGATCGACATCCCGCCGTCCCAGATGCGGACGACGGCCAGCGGGTCGGCGGCGAAATAGCGCGGCGCGTACGCCAGCGCGTACATCAGCCGGGCGCCGATGATGGCGGCCAGGACCATCCAGGCCGCCAGATCCAGCCAGGCTTCGCCGTCCAGCCCGAACCGGCGCGCCTCGCGCCGGCCCGCGGCGACCGCGGCCAGGACGCCGGAGGCGACCAGCAGGCCCCAGGTCTGGAGCGTGACCGGACCCAGCGTCAGCGTGGTTAACCGGAAATAAGGGATCATCACCTCGGCTGTTTACGGATGAGGAAGAATACCCAGATCAGCAACAGCAGGGCGATCGCGAATCCGGCCTTGGCCAGCGTGAAACCGCCGATCCCCGCGGCCAGGTCGTATCGGACCACCAGGGCCGAACCCAGGAACAAAGCGGCCGCCAGGACGGCCAGCACCCGGACGTCGTTCTGCCGGTCGAATTCTGCCTTCAGGTCGTAAAGTTCCTGGAGATCGATGCGCACGCCGACCTCCCCCTTGGCCAGCCGGTCAAGCAGCAGACGCGTTTCGTCAGGAATGTGCTTCATCAGATACAGGGCGTCGAAGGCCGTGTTGCTCGCGTCCTTGGCCAGCTTGGCGGGGCTGAATTCCCGTTTGAACACCTGGGTCAGGAACGGCTGGAGTTCGTCCGCCAGGTCGACGTCGGGATAAAGGTTCAGGCCGGTATTCTCCAGGGTGATGAGCGTCTTGCCGACGAGCAGCAGTTCGCGCGAAAAGGGCACGCTGTGGCGCGCGCCGGACAGGATGACCTGGTAGAAGGCGGCGCCGATCCGTTTCTTCTCCATCGGTTTGTAGAGGACGCCGGTCAGGATGGCCCGGGCGTCCTGTTCGAAACCTCCGACATCCGCGCCCTCGAGGCTGTCTGCCAGGTCGAGGATATGGCCGACGTACTTTTCGATGTCCTTGTCGGCGAAGGCCAGGAAACAGCTGACCAGCTCGTAGCGTATCTTTTCCGACAGCGTGCCGACCATGCCGAAATCGTAAAGTCCGAGCCGCGGCCCGGTCTCCCCTTCCCCGGCCGCGTCCTTGGACGGCGGGAGTGCGGCCATGTTGCCCGGGTGAGGGTCGGCGTGGAAAAAGCCGTCCAGGAAGACCATCCGGAAGCCGGCGCGCAGGCCGATCACGGCGAGCTTCTTGGTATCGATGCGAGCCCGCTTGAGCGCCGCCAGGTCGTCCACTTTGATGCCCTCGAGGAGATCGGTGGTCAGGACCCCCTTGGTGGTCAGCTTCCAATCCACGGCGGGGATGACCACGCCCGGCTCCTCGGCGAAATCCTGGCGGAACCGCTCGATATTGGCCCCCTCCAGCTCGAAATCCAGTTCGCGCATGGTCCAGTCGGCGAATTCCGCGACCATCCGGCCCGGACGGAATTTGCGCGCCGACGGCACGTACTGCTCGAGGAGGAAAGCCAGGTAGATCAAAATATTGATGTCCTCGCGGATGGTTTTTTCGATGCCCGGGCGCCGCACCTTGACGGCGACGGCCTGGTTGTTGCGTTTGACCGCCCGGTGGACCTGGGCCAGCGACGCCGCGGCCAGCGGCTTCTCGTCGAACTTCTTGAAAATTTCCTCGATCGGGCGGCCGAGTTCGGCCTCGACCAGCTTTTCGGCGGTGCCCGGGGTCAGCGGTTTGACCTTGTCCTGGAGCTTGGCGAATTCCCTGGCGTACTGCTCGGGGATGACGTCGGGCCGGGTGCTCAGGATCTGTCCGAGCTTGATGAAGGTCGGTCCGAGGCGCTCCAGGGCGCGCCGGAAGCGGACCTCCGGCGGCGGTTCCATGTCAGCCGGCAGGAGGGCGCGGCGGCAATTGCGGGCCCCGCGCCAGACGGCGCAGCGAAGCCGGGTGCCGGTCGGGATCAGGT